>JASLEQ010000691.1 GCA_030151135.1 Candidatus Sulfotelmatobacter sp.
GGTGTAGGTGGCAGGCGTTCCCCACTCTTTCGCGTAGTTCACGGGAAAGGATTGGGGCACCCGCAGCCCACCGATGAAGCCCTGATCGCGATTGCGGTCCGCCTCCGGTGGATCGCGTCACCATCGATTGCGCCGAAGACACCCGCGCCGAACCTCTACGTGCTCCGACAATTGAAATTGTGAAGCGGTCCTGCCATCAAGGATGAGCCGCGTGCTATGTAAGTGGGCAGGGAAGAGTTAGAAAGGGCGATGCTCGGTCGTCAGCAACCGGGACGGTAGGCATCTCTTTCATTCGCAGGGCATGCGGGAGGTCCGCGAGAAATGCCCATCGACGTTCGAGCTTCGCGAAGGTGGTAGGGATCTCACGACTCGTGGCCGCTTGCTTCGCTCGCGTCCACTGCGCTCAGGATGACCGCGCAAAACAAGAACAAAGGCAAGTTCAAAAGCCGCGGGCGGGGGCGCCCGCGCCACATGGTTTGATCTTCGTCTCTTTCACTTCTCTCACCCGCACAGTGGTTGACTTCGCATCCGCAACGGAGTAGCGTTGGGCGGCTTCATGGACGGTGTTGCGGAAGTTCTTGAGGCGGGCGGGTTCTTATCCGCTTTTCCTGTTCGTTTTTCTTTGGGCTTATCTATTTATCCCAGAAAACAAGGAGAGCAACATGCGAGTGCGAGTAGCGCTTTGTGCGGTAGCGGTGTGTTTATCGTTGGGACGGGTGGCCATGGCGCAGGATGCGGTGAAGGCCGATCCGAAACATTACAGCGTGATCAGCGAGAACGATCAGGTGCGGATTCTGAAGGTGCATTATGAGCCGCACGAGAAGTCCGTGATGCATAGCCATCCGAATTCGGTGGTGGTTTATTTGACGAACGGTAAGACGAAGATGACGATGCCGGATGGGAAATCGTCGGAGAATGTGATGAAGGCGGGATCTGCAATGTACGTTCCGGCGGGAACGCATCTGCCTGAGAACGTTGGGGACAAGGCGACGGATGTGATTGTGGTGGAGTTGAAGAAGTAGGGCGAAGGGTGAGGTTAGGCGAGCGAGAGGGGCCGATGCAGCCTGCCGGCGTTGGTGTGCCGGGTGAAATGCGTCGGTCCCCTCGGCGCGCAGAGTGAACGCGCTTCAGGATGAGAGCTGGGAAGTCAAAGTCAAATTCAAATTCAAATTCAAAACTCCAATTCCGAGGGTCACTTTCCGGGAAGTTTGTTGAGAGCGTAGGGATCGTTCGACTTGTGGCCGATCGCTTCGCTCGCGTCCACTGCGCTCCGGATGACAACGCAAAACAGAAACAGACACAACGGCAAGATCAAAAGCCGCGGGCGGGGCGCCCGCGCCACATGGCTCGATCCTCATCTCTGTCCAGGTCGCTGCCGGGCTTGGGTGGCGCAGCGTCATGCAGGCGGGCATGTCATATCATGGTGGGATAAGGAGCGGAAGCACTTCTCATCTATGTTGACGCGAATCGGAGTCTGTCTGCTTGTGACCCTGATCTCGGCTCCCGTGTTGTTGGGCGCCGATTTTGCCATGAAGGTGACCGACAAGAATTATCTCGATACTCAGGGTTTCAGCGTTTTTCTTTACGACAGCACGTACCATCCTGTGTTTGTCGATCAGAAGAACACGGCGATGGAGATGATTCTTCACGGGCAGCGGATTGCCACGAACGGCGACGTGCGGCTCATGCCGACACCGGAGCAGTGGGACCTGGTGGCAACGCTTAAAGATCGTCATGCGGACAAAGAGAACAACCGGTTGACGGCTGACCTGGCCTTTCCGACGTTTGATCTCAGTTACACGTTGGAAGTTGCGGCGGAGCCGGGCGGGGTGAAGGTCAGTATCAATCTCGATAAGCCGCTGCCGCAGAAGCTGGCGGGGCGGGCGGGATTCAATTTGGAATTTCTGCCTTCGATCTATATGGGGAAGGCTTACCTGGTAGACGGATCGAAAGCCGGGATTTTTCCGCGTACGCCAAACGATCCGATGACGAAGGTTTTGCCGCTGCCGGATGAACCGAAAAAAGCGTACTACCTGGAGGACTGGGACAAGGCCAAGGGATATACGCAGCCGCTGCCGTTTGCCGAAGGCAGGAGCATCACGCTGGGAGTAGACGACGCGCTGGCGCGGGTGAATGTGGTATCGGATACCGCGAACCTCATGCTGTTCGATGGGCGCGACCGGGCGCCGAATGGCTGGTTCGTGCTGCGCTCGCTGATTCCGTCGGGCAAGACGAGTGGGGCGATCGTATGGCATATCCGTCCGGACGTGATTCCGAACTGGACGCGGCCGCCGGTGATCGCGCACAGCCAGGTTGGGTACGCTCCGGGATTCTGGAAGGTGGCGGTGCTCGAACTCGATCCGAAGTACAACGCTCCGAAGACGGCCAGAGTGCTTCGCCTGATGGAAGATGGAAATTACAAGCAGGTGTTCGAGGGGCCGATCACGGCGTCAACGCCATGGCTGCGGTATGTCTATTCGAAATTCGACTTTACGCCGGTGAAGGATCCAGGTCTTTATGTAATCGAATACGCGGGCCAGCGAACGGCGCCGTTCCCGATCGCAGAGGATGCGTACGCGAACATCTGGCAGGATAGCCTCGATCATCACCTTGCGGCGCAGATGGATCACGTTTCCGTACGCGAAGGCTACCGCATGTGGCATGGCGCCTCACATCTGGATGATGGCCGGATGGCGCCCGTGGTTGGGGAGCAATTCGACGGCTGGAATCAGGCTACCGCGACGGATGGGAAGTACAAAGGCGGCGATCACATCCCCGGAATGAACGTGGGCGGCTGGTACGATGCCGGCGACTTCGACCTCGAGGAGCCTGCGCAGCTGAGCGTGATTCAGAGTCTCGCGCTCGCGTATCGGGAATTCAATCTCAAGTACGACGAGCTTACGGTGGATGAAGCCGCGCGCGAGGTGGAGATGCACCGTCCGGATGGAGTGCCGGACACGGTGCAGCAGGTGAAGCACGGAGCACTGCTCATCCTGGCGCAGTTTCACAACATCGGGCACGCGATCCGCGGCACGCACGAGCCGGATCTGCGCCAATACACGCAGGTGGGTGACGGAGCGTCGAAGACAGACGGCAGAATTTACGACCCGAAGCTTGGCCTGAACGAAGTGAAGGGCGACTACTCCGGCAAGCCGGACGATCGCTGGATCTTTACGACCAACAATCCGTTCTTCCAATGGAATGCGATTGCGGCGCTCGCTGCTGCGGCGGATACGCTGAAGGATTGGGATCCCGCGTTAGCGAAAGACTGTCTCGATACCGCGATCAAAGCATGGAAGGAGACGACGGCAAACCCCACGCTGTATCCGACAAGCGCCGGGCCAGAACGACAGGCTCCTGCAGGCGGTGTGCTCGCTGCGTCCCAGGGTGTTGTCTCTGGAGGTCAAAGGCCTAAGCCAAAGAGCGGTTCGGGCACGCCAACGAACTCTAGTGCGCCAGGCGCTCCGGCAGCTCCCCCCGCCGGCTCCGGCCGGAGCCGATCTATCGTCGGCGTGGACTGGTCCGCGGCTCTGGGATTGACCATCGCCACGAATGGGGCCGAGCCCTACAAGTCGCGTCTGAAGGAATTGTTCCCTCAGATGATCACTCCGGAGCAGATGGACTTCCGCGGTTGGACGGCGGTCCGGGCATTGCCTTATCTGGACGCGAGCGCGAAAGATGAAATGCGCGAAGCGGTGAAAACATATATGGCGAATCTGGACAAGCAGCTGGATGAAACGCCTTTCGGCGTGCCACCGAGCCTTGGCACCTGGGGCGGATCGGGCGCGGTGGTGGACATGGCGATCCGGATGTATTTCCTGCACAAAGCGTTTCCGGATCTCGTGAGCTCCGAGTACACACTGCGCGCCGTTAACTACATTCTGGGCACGCATCCGGTATCCAGCACATCGTATGTAGCTGGCGTGGGCACCGTGTCGAAGACTAAAACGTACAGTAACAATCGCGCCGATAACTCTTACATCCCGGGTGCGGTGATACCTGGATACATCGTTATCAAGCCGGATTTCCCGGAGTGCATCGACGACTTCGGATTCCTATGGTTTGAGGATGAAGCCGTAGTGGCCGGCTCGGCAAGCTGGGTAGTGGCCGGCAATGCTGCGGAAGCGATCATCCGGGAATCGCAGTAGACCCGGCAGCGACGGTCGCGGGACCTCTCGTGCCGGGTCT
>JASLEQ010000713.1 GCA_030151135.1 Candidatus Sulfotelmatobacter sp.
TATTCAGCATTAGTACCACTGGAACTTTCAACGTCGTACACAATTTTGACCAGACCGATGGATCCCATCCGAGCAGCACACTGATTCAGGCCTCGAACGGTCTCTTCTTTGGGGCGGCCCAAGGAGGCGGCACCAGCACCGAATGCGGTGGTGGATGCGGCGTTTTATTCGCGATGACGCCCGCAGGAACTTTTCCCGGCGTGCTCAGCTTCAACTACACCGACGGCGCCTATCCGGAATATGCCGCGATGGTGCAAGCCAGCGACGGCAAGTTTTACGGCACCACAGCCGGAGGCGGATCGACAGGAGACGGGACCGTATTTCGTCTTACTCCGACGGGAGCATTGACCACGCTTTACGTCTTTTGCACGAACGTCACCTGCCCCGATGGAGAAGGCGTCAATAGCATCATGCAGGCAACCAACGGCATACTCTATGGAACCACGGCGGGCGGCGGAACCACCGGGGACGGGACAATCTTCATGCTCTCGGAAAACCTGCCGGCGTTCGTGGTACCGCTTCCGGCATTCGGGAGGGTGGGAGCAAGAATCAATATCATGGGAAACGGCTTCACCGGCGCGAGCAGCGTGACCTTTAACGGTACGCCGGCGACCTTCACGGTCGTTTCTTCGACATTGATCACAGCGACGGTTCCAAGCGGAGCTACGTCGGGCAAAATCACGGTAACAACCTCGACGGGAACGCTGGCAAGCAAAGTGTCATTCCGCGTGCAGTAGAAGCGGACCAGTAGGAGGACCGACGCGGGCATCGAGTGGCGGAGTCGCTCTCCGCCCTTGGTGCCTGCGTGCGAATCAGCGCTCTACGAACTTGCCGAACATCTTTTCCGGATCGATCGCGACGAACACACCTTTGCCGCGGGCCAGGACTTCGCCCTCTTCATTGAAGATCTCCGCCGCGTTTACGTGCTGACGGCCGTGTACGCTGACTTCCCTGCCTTCGACGCGAAGAGGCTTTTCCAGCGGGACGGGCCTCAGATATTCCACCGTCATCTCTTTGGTCACAGCCACCACATTGCGCAGCTTGTTGGGCTTACCCATGGCGTCGTCGAGGATGGTAGCGATAATGCCGCCATGGCAATGGCCGGGAGGTCCGGTATAACGCTTGGGAAGATTGAAGTGGCAGACAAAGGTGCGCCGCTCTTCATCGAGCGTGAATTCGAGATGCATTCCTTCGGGATTGTCGGGCCCGCAAGCGAAGCAGTAGTTCTTCGCTGGATTCATGTCGCGTGATTCGTGGCCGTGTGTCTTGCCAGACATGGGGAGATTAAAACACAACTGCCGAGCAGGCCGGAAAAGGCAGAGTTCTATTTCACCGAGAAATCCTGTATACATATGCGTTTTGTGTTTTCCCGAAGTAGTGTCGCACTATCAAAAGATGGCACGCTGCAGGATGACACGTCAGGTTCAGATTGGAGCCCTGTCATGAAGTCAATCGCCCTCTTCCTTATCGCTGTGGTTCTTGGATGCGTCAGCCTCTTCGGCCAATCCGCGCCTCAGGACAAGACCGACAAAGACTCAGACAAAAAGAACGCGGTGGCCGCCGCATCGCCTGGCACGAAGAAGAAAGCGGCCAAGGAAGAGAAGAAGGAAGAGCCTAAGAAAGAAGAAGAGAAAAAGCCGGGGATGAATGCCGACACTTTTTCCGGGCTCAAGTTTCGGTCGATCGGCCCAGGGGCGGAATCGGGACGCGTGATGTCAATCGCGGTGAATCCTAAGAAGACGCACGAGTTCTATGTTGGCGTTGCCTCAGGCGGCGTCTGGAAGACGGTCAACGACGGCACAACGTGGTCTCCGCTATTCGATGGCGAAGGATCTTATTCGATCGGCTGGGTGGAACTTGATCCGAACGATCCCTCGGTGGTGTGGGTAGGATCGGGCGAATCGAATTCGCAGCGTAGCGTGAGCTACGGAGATGGCATTTACCGATCGGACGATGGCGGAAAGAGCTGGAAGAATCTTGGGCTGAAGAAATCGGAGCACATCGGGCGAGTGCTGGTCGATCCGCGCGATTCCAAAGTTGTGTACGTCGCCGCGGCAGGACCACTCTGGGGACCGGGCGGCGACCGCGGACTTTTCAAGACTGCCGACGGCGGCAAAACCTGGAAAGCTGTGCTCACGGTTAGCGAGAATACCGGCGTTAATGACGTCGCGATGGACCCGTCGAACCCGGACATTCTTTATGCCTCAGCCTATCAGCGGCGGAGACACGTATTCACCCTGATCGATGGCGGCCCGGAGAGCGCGATCTACAAATCAACGGACGCGGGCACAACCTGGAACAAAGTTTCCTCCGGGTTGCCATCCGTTGATATGGGACGCATCGGCCTGGCGATTTCTCCGGCTGATCCGAATGTGATCTATGCCGCGGTGGAAGCCGCCGACGGCAAGGGCGGAATATTTCGATCAAGCGATAAAGGCGCGAATTGGGAGCGGCGAAATGAGTTTGATGTGGGCGCGATGTATTACGCGCGTATCGTTCCCGATCCAAAGAATGTCGATCGCATCTTTGTGATGAACGTGGAACTGCGCGAATCCACCGACGGCGGTAAGACATTGCACAAGGTGAATGAGGTCAATCATCACGGCGACAACCATGCGCTGTGGATCGATCCCGATGACACGAAGCACTGGCTGCTGGGCTCCGATGGCGGCATGTACGAGACCTGGGATGACGCAAAATCCTGGGAGTTCAAATCGAACCTGCCGACGATGCAGTTCTACGATCTCGCCGTCGACAATTCTCTGCCCTTCTACAACGTTTGCGGCGGCACGCAGGACTACTTCTCCTGGTGTGGCCCGACACACACGCGCAATGTGAACGGCATCATGAACAGCGATTGGTTCGTCACGACCGGAGGCGACGGATTCCGCTCCGCCGTCGATCCGGTAGATCCCAATACGATCTATGCCGAATCGCAGTACGGAGTTCTCGTCCGGTATGACAAGCCCACGGGGCAGGAATTACTACTGCAGCCAAAAGAAGGTCAGGGTGAACCTCCGCTGCGCTGGAACTGGGATTCGCCGATCCTCATCAGTCCGCACTCCCATACCCGCCTGTACTTTGCCGCGAACAAGTTATTCCGGAGCGACGACCGGGGCGATACATGGAAGGCAATTTCTGGCGATCTGACGCGGCAGATCGATCGCAACAAGTTGCCGGTCATGGGCAAAGTTTGGGGGCCGGATGCCGTCGCCAAGAACGCATCGACCTCGTTCTACGGAAACATCGTCGCTCTTTCTGAGTCGCCAAAAAAGGAAGGGCTCATTTACGTTGGCACGGATGATGGCTTGATTCAGGTCACGCAAGATGGCGGCGGATCGTGGACTAAGTATGACAAGTTCCCTGGCGTTCCGGAGATGACCTACGTGAGCCGGCTCGCAGCATCTTCTCATGATGCAAATACCGTGTACGCGGCGTTTGAGAACCACAAGAATGAAGACTTCAAGCCGTATCTGCTGAAGTCGATCGATAACGGAAAAAGTTGGGCATCCATCGCGGGCGATCTGCCGGAGAACGGTCCGGTGCTCGCCTTCGCGGAAGATCCAGTGAACGCGAATCTCCTGTTCGCGGGTACCGAGTTCGGCGCCTACTTCACCATTGACGGAGGAGCACACTGGGTGCGGCTGAAGGGAGGATTGCCGACGATTGCTGTCCGGGACATGCTCATCCATCCGCGGGAGGGCGATCTCGTCGTCGCGACATTCGGACGCGGATTCTACATACTCGACAACATCGCGCCCTTGCGCCAGATGAAGGCGGATTCCGTTCAACAGACGGCGGCACTCTATCCGGTGAAGGATGCGCTGATGTACATCGAACGGCACCCGTTGGGCGGACCGCATAAAGGATTCCAGGGCGATGCGTTCTTTACGGCCGAAAATCCTCCGTACGGAGCGGTGTTCACGTACTACGAAAAAGAAAAGCTGAAGACCAGGAAAGAGGCGCGGCAGGATGCGGAGAAAGAAGCGGCGAAGAAGAATGAAACTCCTCCCTACCCTTCTAACAATGAACTTCGCGCCGAGGCGGAACAGGCAAAGCCCGAGGTTTATTTCATGATCTATGACGACAGCGGGGCGCCAATTCGGCGCGTGGAAGGCTCAAGTGATGCGGGATTCCATCGCACCGCTTGGGACCTGCGATATCCCGCGTCGAAAGTGGTCCAGCATCAGGAAGATGAAGAAGGCGACGGCGATTTCCGCGACGCCACGAATCAAGGCCCTTTGGTCGTTGCAGGAACTTATGCCGTCCGCATGTTCCAGAAGGTCGACGGCAAAGTGACGGAATTAGGGGATTCGCAGACGTTCAAGGTCAACACTGAGCAGTCTGGTTCCATGAACCCTGCCGATCGCATGGCGCAGGAAGAATTCCTGAGAAAAGTTTCCAGGCTCTATCGCGCGGTTTATGGTGCGACGCGCACGGCGGACGATGTTACATCCCGGCTCAAGCAAGTTCACGAAGCCTTGAAGGAGACACCGGCAGCCGAGAAGCAACTGGGGCCGGTCGCAGACTCATTGGAGCAGCGGAATCGCGAAATCCTGCGGAGTTTGCGGGGTGACATCGAGATTGCCAAGCGCAACGAACCAATTCCCTCTTCTATCGGTGACCGCGTGGATACCATCATCGAGGGTGAGAGGTTCTCTATGCAAAAACCTACGCAATCCGATATCGAGTCTTACGGAATTGCGGCGAGCCAGTTTGCAGACCAACTCAGTAAACTGCACACGCTGGTGGATGTCGATCTGACAAAGCTCGAGAAAGACATGGAAGGGGCGGGCGCACCCTGGACGCCGGGCCGTGTGCCAGATTGGTCGGAGAAATGAAAGCTGTAAATTTCCGCTCGCAGTGCCGATGAAGGTTAGCGAACGTGGCAAAACGGTTCCCGCGACAGCTACGGTGTCACCGAGCTGGTCACGCGCCGGTCGGGAAACTAATGCCCCAGAACTGCTTTACATTTTCGTCCGCCTTGTCGACGAACTCGACGCCGTAGGTCGAGAGTCCCTGCACCGCGGCAATCACCGAAACGATGCGGGCGGCCACCTGGGTGCCGCGCTGGTTTTTCAAGGTCACGACCGATCCTACCTGCAAGTCGCGACTCAACTGCACAGCAGCGCCATGCCGATTTAAATTCGTCGCCTTGGCAGGCATCGTGAAAGAGACTTTCAATTTGTCCTCGCCCGAGAGTCCTACTGAGGCATTCAGGGACATCCGGTTACTGCGGCGCTTCGAGGCCTGCAGGCGATTCGCCGCCGGGACCGCTACATGGGCATGGCTATGTTTTGCGTGATGTTGGGAATGTTTGACGTTCATGCTGTGGCAGCAAAATAAATCCGTCCGGGTATCGCCGCAACGTACGTTGGTCACCCGGAGTGGTTACCCTGCCAAGTGACAGAAATGCCGAAACTTGGCGTCCAGCAAGGGTTACAGAGTGACACGCCAAATGGACGCGATTCAGAGATCGACGGGCGCCCTATGGCAACGGCGGTCCGCGGAGGCACGTATGATTTTCATGCGGGCACCTCGAAAATGTCCGTACTCCTCGTGTAGATTCTCAGGCCAGGTTCGCGACCGATGCGGACCATCTCGTCGGCGCCCGCAGATGCGCCGCCCACTCTCAGAACCGCATCGCGCTTTTCTAATAGCCTGGTCGCAATCGGATGGAATATCTCGTAAGGCATCGTCGCCGATTTTCGTCGAACCGCTAAATGCGCCATGGGAAGGGCGAGCCACTCGCCGAGGATAGAGATGTGCCCCGCCCGGAAAATCGGTAGCGCGTACCTCTCCATCTCGGCAACGTTCTCTTGGATTAATACCGGATCATCGTTCGTGCCCGGATCGATATGGGCCAGCAATCAGAATCATCATTCGCTTGTTTGTCGGTGCGGCACAACCCTTCTTGATGACCTCGTCCGTTTGATTTCATGTTGAATCGCCCGGTGGAAAGTAAGTGGATCATGGGAAACGCGGACGGTTGCAATTTCTTGACTTGCATCTTGCATTCCGTGACTCCGCTTGTGATACACTCGCCGCCGACTTGTTGCTTCGCGCGTGGGGCGCGACAACAGCCGTGGGGAAATCCTTGTCGCCCTGGGGGTACTGGGGAATGGGCCTCGCGTTATTGGTTTTGATTTGGCTGATCACGTTGATCAGCACATACTTCTTCGTCGCCAAAACCTGGTGGCTTCCAGTGGGCGCCTCTGCCGCCGCCGGCTGGATCGACGGTCAGTTCAAGCTCACGTTCATCATCATGGGAATTGTGTTCGTAGCGGCCCAGGTGTCGCTCGGATACATCGTGTGGAGATACCGGCAAACGCCGTCATCTCCTCCAGTGCAGTACTCGCATGGCAATACCAAGCTCGAGATCCTATGGACTACGCTGACCACGATCTTGTTTGTTGGATTAAACCTGATGGGGAGCAGCGTGTGGGCGAGCCAGAGGTTTGATCCTGCGGAAGCCGGCGCCTTCCAGGTTGAGGCCACCGGCATGCAATTTGCCTGGTACTTCCGTTATCCGGGTCCCGATGGCAAGTACGGGGCAACCAGCCCGAAGCTAATGGACCCTTCGTCCGGCGGAGAAGCCGCCGTCGGGCTGAACACTTCCGATCCGGCCGCGAAAGACGATGTCGTTGCCGGCGCCATGTACCTTCCCGTGAATCGGGAGGTCGACCTGAGTCTGCGTTCGGTCGACGTCATTCACGACCTCTTCGTCCCCTCGCTTCGCTTCAAGCAGGATGCGGTTCCGGGCTTGAACATCCACATGCACTTCAAGCCTACGCAAATCGGTGAATACGAGATTGCCTGCGCCGAACTTTGCGGGCTTGGGCATTACAAGATGCACGGCATGGTTCATGTCGTCAGCCAGGAAGATTTCGACAAGTGGCTGGCCGCACGGGAGGCAGAGAAACAGTAATGGCGACCCCGGCTCAGGTTCACTCGCACGCTCCTCAGGGTTTCATCCGGAAATACGTTTTCAGCCTCGATCACAAGGTCATCGGCCTGCAGTATTACTTCCTGGCGCTGACGGCGGTTTTCATTGGGATGCTGCTTTCTGTACTGATGCGATTCCACATGATCTGGCCGACCGCGACCCTGCCGCTGTTTGGTGACATCAAGCCGGAGACATACCTCAGCCTGATGACCATGCATGGCACCATCATGGTGTTCTTCGTGCTCACGACGGCGCCGCAGGGCGGCTTCGGTAATTACATGCTGCCCATCCAAATCGGCGCGCCGGATATGGCGTTCCCGGTACTGAACATGCTGTCGTTCTGGACAACATTCGTCGGGTTCGTCGTAATCCTTGCCGCTTTCTTCGTCACGGGTGGCGCTCCCCTGCACGGGTGGACGGGATATCCGCCGCTCAGCGCGCTTCAGTCGGCTGGACCCGGTGAACAACTTGGCGCCGATCTCTGGGTCACCAGCATCGCGATATTTTGTATCGCGTCGTTGATGGGCGCTCTCAACTTCATTACGACTACCCTCGATCTGCGGGCGAAGGGCATGACGCTGATGCGAATGCCGCTGACTGTCTGGTCGTGGTTCATTACTGCGATCCTGGGACTGCTCGCCTTTGGCGTGCTGCTCTCCGCCGGAATCCTTCTGCTGATGGATCGCAATCTTGGCACGAGCTTCTACGTTCCTCTGGTCGTCGTAAACGGGCAGATGATGGGTCACAAGGGCGGATCGCCGCTGCTCTGGCAACACCTGTTCTGGTTCTTCGGCCATCCCGAGGTTTACATTGCGATTTTGCCCGGCATGGGCGTGGCGTCTCAGGTGCTCTCGACCTTTTCGCGCAAGCCAATCTTCGGTTACCGAGCAATGGTGTACGCAATGCTGTCCATCGGCTTCTTCGGGTTCATGGTGTGGGGCCATCACATGTTCATGAGCGGTATGAGCCCCTACTCCGCATTCGCGTTTTCGATTTTGACGATGTGTATCGGTGTTCCCTCGGCCATCAAGACCTTCAACTGGCTGGGAACAATGTGGAAGGGACACGTTCGATTCGACACTCCGATGCTCTATGCCATCGGATTTGTGTCACTGTTTGTTTCGGGTGGATTGAGCGGCCCGTTCCTCGCACAGCCGGTGCTCGACATTCAATTGCATGACACCGCTTTCGTTCCGGCCCACTTCCACCTGATCATGGGAGTGGCTGCGATCTTTGGCATCTTCGCCGCGACCTATTACTGGTTTCCCAAGATGTTCGGCCGGATGATGAATGAAACGCTGGGGCGAATTCATTTCTTCATCACGCTCGCCGGAACCTACGCCATCTTCATGCCCATGCATTATGCAGGCATGGCAGGCCAGACGCGCCGATACTCGCAATTCACCGAAGTCGCGTATCTGCAGAAGCTGATTCCGCTCAATACGTTCATCACCTACGCGGCGTTTATCACGGTGGCGGCGCAATTCATCTTCGTGATCAATCTCTTCTGGAGCATGTTCAAAGGACCGAAGGCCAGCGACAATCCGTGGGAAGCGACCACGCTGGAGTGGACGACAGCGACTCCGCCTCCGCACGACAATTTTGGCGGAAAGACGCCAGTTGTAAATCACGGCCCGTATGAGTACGGAGTGCCGGGTGCACCGAAGGATTACGTGATGCAGACGGATCCGGTGAGCGCGTCCGCACACTGACGAGTAAATGGAGCAATGCGCTCCGAGCAAGGACGAACGTAGAAAGGCATGGCTTGATTCGTGCCGTGAAGGAGCAAGAACCCCGGCGATCCGGCAACCCGGTCACGGAAGTCACGCACTAAGTAGTTATGGCGACTTATATCCCCAGCACCCCGGTAGATGACATTGGACACAAACCTCCCGCTCCCCCTTCGACGGGCGGGGGAGGCGACGGACGTGGCGGCGAGGTTCCCGATTACGGGGCACGGCTTCGAAGAGCGCGGCTCGGCCTGATTTGTGGGATCGCGACCGTGGGCATGGTTTTCGTGTCGTTAACCAGTGCGTACATTTTTCGGCGCGGTTTGCCAACCTTCGACGGTCAGTCCAACAGTTACGTCCGCGATTGGGGACAGGTTGAGTTGCCATGGCTGCTGCTGGGCATTAACACCGCGCTGCTCGCGGCCAGTAGCGTGACGATTGAGTTGGCACGGCGCAAAGCGGCGAGACAGGCGGCTCTCGCCCCGGTGACCTCGATTCCCGGAATCTCGCTCGGCGACGAAAAAGATTTCCCGTGGCTCGGTGCAACGGTAGTCCTGGGTTGCGCATTTCTTATCGGCCAGTGGATGGCTTGGGGAGAGATGCATAACCGCGGATTTTATGTCGACACGAATCCGAGCAGCTCCTTCGCCTTTCTGTTGACGATTGCGCACGCCGTCCATCTTGCGGGAGGAATGCTCGCGCTCATCTGGGCGGCAAGTTCTTCGCTGTTGCACAAGCCGCCGGAGGCGCGCCGTATTGCCGTTGACATCACGGCCTGGTACTGGCATTTCATGCTGGTTTTGTGGGTATATGTATTTGCGCTTTTGGGCTTCGCAAGATGAGGCGAGCTGGAAGGGTTTGACGCGTTCAGAGGTTTCTACCTTGAAACATCTGAAACGTTGAAACTTGAAACTTCTTATAAGGGGAACTGGGGAATGGCAGACGCTACGATCGAGCACGATGCTGTTCAGGGGTTGCCCGCCATCGGACACGCGGCCCCGGGTGCCTATGAAGCTCCATTGTTTGGGGCGTATTCGAAAAAAGTGGGGATGTGGCTTTTTCTGGCCTCAGACTCGCTGACCTTCGGCGCGCTGCTGTTCGCCTTCAGCTACAACCGGATTTATACGAATCCCTGGCCGACTCCATTCCACGCGGAAAGCATTGCCAACGCCACCATCATGACGGGGTGCCTGCTGTCGAGCTCGCTCACGATGGTGCTTGCTGTCTTTGCGGCGCAACGTCATGACCGCCCCTGGACGAGGTATTGGCTGCTCGCCACAATGATCTTTGGCACCGCTTTCATCGTCTTGCACGGCATGGAATGGAACAAGTTGATCGGAGAAGGGCTCACGCTACCCGGGTTCGCGTCACTGCTCGGTGTGTCGCAGTCTACGTCGAGCGGCGAACTCGCCGATATCACTAAGAACGTTCCGCAGTTTCCACAGGCATTCTTCAGTCTGACCGCCATGCACATGCTGCACGTCACCATCGGCGTGATTTATCTGGGTGTAATCGCCTTCCGCAAGTGGTTCCTTGGCGCGCTGGCGGTGATCTGGATTGCCGCAGCGTTCATGATTCCGTCGGGAAATGTATTCCACTACCCCGTCCATATTCTTGGTCTGGGGCTGCTGCTTGCGGCAATCATCCTGTTTCTGAAGCCGAAAGATTACGACGCGCATGACGTTGAGGTTTGCGGACTCTACTGGCACTTCGTGGACCTCGTCTGGATGTTCATTTTCCCTCTGGTGTACTTAATGTCGACGAAGGTTTCATAGGCAGAGAACCAAGATTTGCGGTTGGGAGGGTGCGGATTCAACCGCGCCGCAAGATATAAGAATGAATCGCGGCCTTCGCCGCCGAGGTCAACCATGCACGATATCGCAAAGCACGATGACAGCAAGGGGCAATATTTCTGGGTGTGGGGAGCGCTCCTCATACTGACCGCGGTCGAAGTCGTGCTCGGATACAAGCAGGTATTTACAGCCGTGCGGATGCTGGAAGTCCTGCTTCTTCTCTCGGTCATCAAGTCGGCGCTGATCATCGGATACTTCATGCACCTGAAGTTCGAGATTGCCCTCATGCGATGGGTGCTTGTGCTCTCGGTCGTGGCATGCTTCATCATCATGTACTTCTTCTTTTTCCCGGACGCGAACCGGATTATTCATCTTGGGGTGCAGTGACGTGAAACTTCGCCGGAGAATTCAGTTGTTCACGTTCCTGCTCATTGCGCTCTGGACGGCTCCTGCGATTGCCCAGAGCTGCGCCATGTGCCGCGCCAATGCAAAGGCCACGCCGAAAGAGGGCCAGCGTGCCATTAATCGCGCGATTCTGGTGATGGTTATTCCACCGCTTGGTGCGGTGACCTTCGGAACAACTCTGATCGTCCGTTATGCGCGCCGCCGCGATCAAGACAACGACGCGAACCAATAAAAAGAAGCGTCAACCACGGCAGGTATTGCTCTTCTCAGCGTTCTCTGCGGATTTTCTCAGCAAGCTCAGCGTTGAAGATGTTGCGGCCGGTTGTCCTTAATCCGGACTAGCCCTCGAATCCCTTATAATAGAAAGATTCATACTCCTATCCGGAACCGTCTGAGCGCTTGCGCTCGGGGTCGGGTATGGCGTTCGGCCCTGATTCGATGTCGTCAACTCAGTCCCAGACAGACAGCATTGTCGTACGCGGCGCCCGCGTGCATAACCTCAAAAACATTGATTTTGAGGTCGCTCACAATTCGATGACGGTAGTCACGGGTGTGTCGGGGTCCGGCAAGTCCTCGCTCGCTTTCGATACGATCTACGCCGAAGGTCAACGCCGGTATGTGGA
>JASLEQ010000727.1 GCA_030151135.1 Candidatus Sulfotelmatobacter sp.
TCCCGCTATTGTTTGTTGGTCTGCCCAACATCTTCGGTACATGGCTTCTGGTTACGTACGGCCTCACACAACACGCGGGTCTCGCCGAAAACGTTCTCGACCATCGTCTGAACTCCAGAACCGTTTACATGAATTGGCTGAACCGGTATCTCTACTGGAACATGAATTACCACGTCGAACATCACATGTTCCCTCTGGTCCCCTACCATGCTCTACCGAAACTGCATGCGGTGATTAAGGACGACTGCCCGACTCCCTACCGAGGTCTGCTAGGCGCATGGCGTGAGATTATCCCCACCATCCTCCGGCAGGTGAAAGATCCCGGATATCACATCAAGCGCAAGCTCCCACCGCCCAAAAGCCTTTCCCCCGGTGGGACCTGTAAGTCGATTGCCACACCTGATGCTCACGGCTGGATTGAAGTATGTCCTGCCGCTAACCTTCGACCGGCCGACGTCATCCGTTTCGACCACCGGCAGAAAACCTTCGCCATCTATCGCGATGGCGAAAGTCGCTTGTATGCCACCGACGGCGTGTGCACACATGGAAATACTCATCTCTCCGAGGGACTGGTTCTCGGAAGCATGATCGAATGTCCCAAGCATAATGGCCGGTTCAATCTCGTCGACGGATCGCCTGCCCGCCCCCCGGTCTGCCGCGGTCTGGCCACTTATCCTGTTGAAGAGCGCGGCGGAATCCTGCGTCTCAATGTGATGCACCCTGGAGGAGCAGGAGCTCGCGCGCCCAAGCCAAGCGCTTTCCGGGTTGTCAGCAACGCGAGCGTAGCCACGTTCATCAAGGAGCTTGTACTCGAACCTCTGGATCGGACGCAACCCGTCAAGTTCACTCCTGGCGACTACATTCAACTGGAAATCCCCACCTACGATGCCATCCAGTTTAATCAGTTTGATATCCCTGAGCCGTTTGCGACCGTCTGGAAACATCATCACCTGTTCGACCTCGTGGCCCACAATCCTGAAGCAGGGCGTCGCAATAACTACTCGTTGGCGTGCAATCATCAGTCTGAATCTTGCCTGCGATTCAATGTGCGCATCGCAACCCCGCCGCCCGGCCAAGACTGCCGCCCAGGCGTGGGCTCCAGTTATGTTTTCAATCTGAAACCGGGCGACACGGTATCCGCCATCTTTCCGTTCGGCGACTTCCATATCAAACCGACGCAGCGCGAAATGATCTACATAGGCGGAGGGGCAGGCATGGGTCCCCTTCGCGCACACATATCACACCTTCTCGAGACGGAAGGCACAGCCCGTAGGATCAGCTATTGGTACGGAGCGCGATCTCGCCAGGAAATCTTTTATGCGGATTACTTCGAAGAGCTCGCTCGGAGGCATCACAACTTCACCTTCAACATAGCCCTCTCGTCTCCTCTACCTGAAGATAACTGGACCGGCGATGTCGGCTTCATTCACGAGGTAGTGCTTGAGAAGCACCTTGTCGCGCACCCCAACCCTGCAGCAGCCGAATATTACCTTTGCGGTCCTCCCATGATGATCCGCGCTTGTACCCGTATGCTTGAAACCCTGAGAGTCCCCGCAGAGCACATCGCCTACGACGAATTCTGACAGCCCAATCATTCTGGTTCATTCGTCCATACCGCTTCCAGCGGATTGACATTTCCCGCACGTCGTTCCGGCGTCCAGTTCGCCAGGCGGCCAGAAGGGTGTGTCTTTGGGTGCGATCAGATGGCCGAATGAATCATCTCTATGATCCCAGTCGCGAAGGCACTCAGTTGGCCGCCTTGTCGACGATCGACGAGATTACTTGAACCAGTTCATCCGATGTCTGCTTCCAGCTGCGGCTTTGTCGGGCGGAAAGCAGGTACGGATCCCAGTTGCGGCTGAGAACATGACTGATCGCGCTCGCCAAGTCAGGAACCTGTCTAGGCGCCACCATAACCCCACAGCTTTCGTCCATAATTTCGGGAATTCCACCTACTCTCGTGGCTACCACTGGTCTGCCGCAGGCCAGGGCTTCAAGAACGATATTCGGGCAACCTTCGGCATAGCTGGGCAGCGCAATCACATTCGACACCGCGACCCACGTTGGCACATCATCGGGCGAACAGGCACCCGGAAAATGGATGTAGCTTTCGGCTCGATGCGTTCGGACCTCCGCTTCAAGAAGGCTCTTGTCTGGCCCATGACCAACGAGATAGAGGTGCATACCGGGCCGGCTTGGGTGAAGCAGGGCCGTCGCGGCAATAAGTTCACGCAGGCCTTTTCTCCTGTCTAGGCGCCCGATGTAAACCACCGCTTCCTGATCTCGATTCACACCATGAAAATCGCGTGCTTCCGCGCGATCGCGCACGTAGAATCGCTTCGTGTCGCAGCCGTTCCTATTGGTGATGACGTGCTCGCTCGATGCCCCCATGGTAATGGCCACCTTGCGAAGGTCCTCAGAGACAGTCAGGATTCCATTTGCCTCTCGCAAAACCTTCCGAGTCAGCCTGCGCAGCAAGAAACCTTTGACGCTGTGAAGATCACTGCCCACTCCCTTCGCCAGCACGGGTAACCCAAGCGCCTGCCCAATTCGCAGGCCTGCGTAGCAATCGGGGTAAAAGAAATAGCCCAGGATCAGGTCCGGCGCGAATCTGCGCACATGGGGCAAAAGTCTATGGGCGGCGATCTCACCATTCAATAAGCGGGAAAGCACTGGGACCGCAGGATAGTCGATGTAGTGAGTCTTCAACGACGGCACTTCAAACCGCGAATCCAGATCCTCTTTGTAATCGGTTCGAGCTTGCATGAAAGACGGATAAGTTGCGCGCGGAAAGAACACCTCTACATGTGCGCGAAGAGCGAGTTGGCGCAAGGTGTCATACGCCGACCGCCCATGCGTCGGCCTTTTCGGGCTCGGAAAATGTGAGGTGACCACCGCAATCTTAAGCATGCTGCCAGACAGGACTTTCCCAGGAAACTTTGTTAAGACCTGCTTACAATTTGTTCGCCCCGATAAGACCAAAAAAGTTCTCCATGGCTCCCGCACACTTTCAGCGAGAAGCGAATCCGCAATTACACACAAATGCTTGAACGATCTGTGCGATGGCCGGCTCCAGCGGCGAAATCGGCGGAACTATCCATTCGAATACCCTCTTGAGAAACGAACTTGAACACTAGCCCACCTGTTGCTCTGCAGCGCTCGATTGATGATTCACCGCACGGCGAGTCTCGCTAGAGCGTCTTGCGTTTTTGTAGGCATTGGTGATGCGCGCGCGCGCACCTGAAACAGCATCTGCAACCTTGGCGCGAAACGGGGAGGGTTCGAATATCCACTCAGCCCCAACTTCGATCAGTTCTCGGCTGAAGAACTTCTTGAAATCTGAGATTCCTGCCAGGGGATCGTCCCCGTCACTCACCGTAATACCTCCCATGTCAAACCATTCCGCACCGGTCATCTTAGCCCAGCGAATCATTTCCCACACCAGGGCGTAACCAAAGGGCAATCTCGATTCCCCATCTCGCGACGAACCGCCCGCCCGATACTCTGCCCGATCCCCGTGGTTGCATACCCAGCCGAAGGCTCTCATTTGAGCCGGCGACACGTCCTCGCCCATAAACACACCAAAGACTCGGGAGAGATCCGGAGATTCCTTTGACATTCTGAGTACACCTTCCCAATTCGTTGAAGCAATTTGGCCGCCTGTCCTGCGCACAGCCTCCTGCTGTAACTCCTGGATGCGCGGCCCATACACGGGATCAACGAGAGGAATGCAGGTCAAGCCCTTCTTCGCACACTCCCTCACCCGAGTTCTCGCGGACTTACTTAGGCCTGCGAAGAGTTCATCTTCGCTGGCCGCTAAATCAACCGCTAGCGTGTGGCGGTACGATGTCGGCGCACTGGCCTCCCGGAATCCGTGTTCAGCAAGCATCATTCCAGTGTCTCGTCTTTGCCTTCTGGAAAGCACATTCACGTGCAGCCGCAAGATTCGCGGCTCGCTTTTTGCTATCATGGCAAGACCCGCAACACCCACTCTGCAAACGTCGGCTGGGACATCCCCCCCAAACTCCCGAATGCGCAGAATCGAGTGGCCAGGCACGATGCGAGAATGGATCTTCTCAATGGCGAAACCCCACCGTGACCTTCCATCCGCGTCACGCACAAGGATGAACAAAGGCTTGCGGGAATATGCATTGGCTGCCCAGAGAGAGCGGTGCGACAAGGGAAGCGGGACCCCCGCCTGAATCAGTTCGCGCTCCGCACGGTTATACTCCGATTCCCGCGCGCGAATCAGGAAAGCCTGCATTCCGTTCTCAATCGAATGATGAACTTGTTCCATGTTTACTGCCCTCTCAGTAGGATCTTGTATGCACCCTTCACGAACCATCCGGTGAGTCCGCTCGCGCTATGGCAAATCAGCGCGCAAAGCTCTCCCCCGAGCGCATTTAAGGTGGTGATAGGTGCGAATCAATAACTCGGAGACCGGTTGAGGCACAAGGGTGAGGCCAAAAAGGATGGCGAGCCTGGGCTGCCGGGGCTTATGTTTCAACGAACGGAGGGCGTGAGATCCAGCGCCGGACCGATCCTTGCTATTGAAAAGCTCTTCCGCAATCCATCCGTGAGCTTCTGCGAGAACATCGTTGACAACCGACGGAGAGAACAGACCATTCCCTTTTTCCCTGGAAATGGCAGTTTCCACAGTCCGTGCGAAATTCATCGCAATCTGTGCTCTATGTAGCGAGAGACGATCACCTGTGTCGATCTGATAAAGAGTCGATGGCACATCTACAAAGCACACCTTACCCCACTTGCAGGTCCGGAAGTGGAAGTCGTAGTCCTCACCCGACAGCACGAGTGTCTCATCAAACTCCTTAACCTTTAGCAATCTCTCGCGGGACAGCATCACCGTGGAAGTATGCACAAGGTTCCCCCGTAGCATCGCCGGGTATATGTTGCCGATGAAAACACCGGCGCTTTCGGCAACCCCACATTCGGTGGCACCGATCGACAACAGGTCGTGTGCCTCGGAGAAGAGGCTCGTTGGCGTTGGAAAGAACCGGTATGCATCGTACATCGTCCTGAGATATCGCTCTTCGACGATCTTTTCGGATGGATCCATGGCCGAAAAGTCGGTCCAGACCATGCCGACTTCAGGGAACGCTCGAAAGCACTGCAACTGCACCATGAGCTTCCACGGCTTCCACACATCGTCAGAATCAAGGAATGCCACAAAGTCGCCAAATGCGGCGCGTATTCCAGCATTGCGCGCCGCGGAAACGCCAGCATTCGCCTGGAAGATATACCGCACCCGATGGTCCTCTGAGTAACTCGACTGAACCACTTCCGCGGTGTTGTCTGTTGAGCCGTCATCGACAACGATCAATTCCCAGTTCCGGTAAGTCTGAGCCCGCACGCTGTCGATTGTTCTCCGAATGCAATAGCCCCGGTTGTAAGTTGGGACAATAATGCTGACGAGCTGATCACTCATGGTGCGTCTCCAATGAATCCTTTGCAAAGGCAAGTTGGACGTGGGCCTGTCATAGCTTCTTTCCGAATCCTCTTAAGAGACTCGGACCATGCGTCGGCGCGACTCGATGGTTTCCCAGCTCGATGATCCGCACACCGCGACACGTGAGGGATATCATCACGGCCAGAACCTTCCCATCAGGCGGGAGCTAGCCGCCTGTATACGGAAACGAATTCGATCCTGCGCGCTGGACACCCCGACACGTTTCACATCGAATCGATTCATCGGCGTTTTCAGCAGGTTGACCCCCCCATAATAGGAGAAGGCGACCTCATATCCAGCTGCTTGCGCCAGCATTTGCGTCTCTTCGGAGAAAGACCCTTTGATTCCCACGGGATATGCAATCGACTCAGAATCCCGCCCAAGCCGCTCCCGCAACAAGGACCGGGCGTGAGTCATCTCGTGGCTTTGCTGATTGAGGTCCAGCTTACTGAGCATGCTGTGCGAATGACAGTGGGATCCAATGGACATACCGCCATCGACCATCTCTTTTGCCTCATCCCAGTCCAAGAATCTTCGCGGCGGCTCCCGCAGACCTTCGCTCTGTGTTGCCACTCTCACCTGATCAACAAAGTCCCGTGGTGTTCGATTGTGCGGGTGCTTGTAGTGATCAATCACTCTCCGGATGCTTAAAGGAAGGCCATCTGCAACAATATCCACATCAAGATGGATTGGGTAACTCAGCGAGAATTTTTGCTTGCGCGCCGTCTTCAACAGGAACGCGATCTCATCCCACCACGGAACAACCGACGACCCAATCAGCCCGGTGGAAAGGAAGAATACGCCTTGGACGCCGTGCGACCTCAAGATCGGATATGCAATTCGATAGTTGTCCAGATACCCATCATCGAAAGTCAACAGAACTCGACAGTGACGAGACCGGTCCTTCACGGTTCCAGTGATGCAGGCCTTCGCTTCGTCAAGACCAATCAGCGAGTGGTTTTTCTTGAGGTATTTGACCTGCTCGTCGAGTTGATCGCCTGTGGCCGAAAACACTCCGGGATCAAACGGATCTTCGCTGGAATTTCCGATTCGATGATAAACGAGGATAAGCAGTGAGTCCTGCGCCGGGAGGCAGTTCATCAGAAAGTGCCCGCCGCTCCAGTACATACACTGAGCAAGAAAATCGCGCTTACCCTTCAACATGGCGCTTCCGTTACCGTGAGCCAACTTTGCCCCCCTCAACGACTGGTGCCTTCCCCAAGATCTTGAAACCACTCCGCACTCTTAGCCTCCCGGTACTCCCAGGAGACGCCGACACGGCAACTGGCTGCTAACGCTGTACAAGCTTCGGAGTTACAACGAGCCTCCGCTGCCTCAGGCATAACTCGGAAGGCTAGCGCAGTTTTCCCTCACGCTCTTAGCGGTACCCTGCTCATGCAATACGCGTGCCAAATTCGCGACAACGATGAGGGGCGTCGTCTACCTCGTGGAATGAGCGATGGATCCGCCTATCCGCGCATGAAGCTAAACAGATTCCCTTCCGACTTGGAACTGTTTTACCTTCATCCGGCCCGCAAAGTGGAAGGCGTTTTCCACTCCCAGAGAACCTGCTGCGCGATCGTCCGGCCGAGAAAACGGTCTTCCGGCTTTCCGACAATACTCCGTATGCCACGCCCATGTTCGCTGGTCTTTGCGCAGGCGCAAACGGCCAGCCCATCCGTTTCCGCCAGACCACACTTGAATAGAGACGTATTTCCCTAGTAGCTTCTTCTTCTTGTTTCGAAGAGGGCACCTGCCCTAACCTCCATTATGAGAGCAGGATGTACACTTTTCTGCTTCAGGATTGGGCTAGGTTCGTTCCTAATGTCCACTCCACAGCCGAAACCCCACGAAAGATTACGATCGGCGAAAGCTATTGCCTTGGAGATCACCATGTCTTATTCGCACAGCTCGGCTTTCACAGGTGCACCGTGCGGCCCGGTCCCACGTTGGTTCGTCGTCTATACGTCGCCTCGTCATGAGAGGCGTGTGAACGAGTTCATATCCGAACGGAATATCGAGACGTTCCTTCCCGTGTACCGAACTACAAAGCAGTGGAAAAAGCGCACGCCCGTAGAACTAGAACTTCCGTTGTTTCCAAGCTACTTGTTTGTGCGAATCGCCCCCAACGCTCGCGGCAGAGTCCTTTCCGCACCGGGCGTTCTTTCCATCATCGGCAATAGCCATCAAGCACTGCCAGTCCCCGATACAGAAATCGAAGCACTGCGCCGGGGGATTGAGGAACACCATGCACAGCCTCACTCCTACTTGGCAGTGGGCGAAAAGGTTCAGATAAAAGCCGGCCCGTTTTCCGGTTTCACTGGAACCCTCATCCGGCCGAAGAGTGGCGCCCGAGTCGTCCTGACTGTCGACGCAATCATGCAGGCCGTCGCGATTGAGATCGATATCGCTGACCTTGAACCGGTAGCGCCAACCGATCGTCGCAGACTCATGTCCACACTGAACTAGAACCCGCGATCACTCGGCATCACCTCGTTCGACAATGCAAACGATCCGCGCTGATAGCAGGCTGAACTCTTCACAAGGATCGGTCCTCAAATCGCAAGATCATCGGCATGCTTTTATCTAACCGTAATCACAACACTCGAGCTGGTTAACACAAGGCACCAGAGTAATCAACTAAGAGGTTATCAATGCACATAGCAGTGGTAGGATCTGGATACGTCGGTCTCGTCGCTGGAGCATGCTTCGCCGAGATCGGCCACCAGGTCATTCTCGTCGATAATGATTTCGCTAAATACACCGCATTGTGCAGAGGCGAATGCCCGATTCACGAAGATTATCTTCCCGAACTCCTGGACAAGCACCGCGGCGGCCGGCTCACGTTTTCTCATGACCTGAAAAGCGCCGCCTCGACAAGTGATGCAATCGTGATCGCCGTCGGGACGCCGCCAACCTCACACGGAGAGGCCGACCTGTCCTACGTCGAGTCCGTGGCTCGTGAGATCGCTTCCTGTATCGATGCCTATAAAGTCGTCATCGCCAAGAGCACAGTCCCGGTATATACAAGCGATTGGGTGCGTCGTGTATTGCTCCTTAACGGAGCTCACAATGATTTAATTGATGTCGCCTCAAATCCGGAATTTCTCCGCGAAGGCACTGGAGTTTTCGATTTTCTGTACCCGGACCGGATCGTGATCGGAGCAAACAGCGAGCGTGCTTCACTCATGCTTCGCGCCATCTATCAACCCCTCGTTGATGGTTCCTATTACCGCCAGGAGGATCGGCTCATTATTCCGGGAGCACAATAACGACATGTGAATCTGATCGCCACCAGTGCCAAATCAGCTGAGTTGATCAAATATGCCTCTAACGCATTCCTCGCGATGAAAATCAGCTTCATCAACGCAGTCGCAACGATTTGCGACTCCGTCGGGGCGAATATCGATGACGTCCGTGCGGGAATTGGTTCCGATCAGAGAATCGGAAACGGATTCCTGAATCCGGGCATCGGCTACGGTGGGTCCTGCTTTCCGAAGGATCTTTCAGCATATCGAGCCGTAGCCAGTGAATGCGGATATGACTTCCGGCTGCTGGAAGAAGTGATGGAGATCAACGACCAGCAAAAGAAACGGTTTGTGCGCAAAGTTCGTAATGCTCTCTGGACGTTGAAAGGGAAACATTTGGGAGTCCTTGGACTGGCGTTCAAGGGTGGTACCGACGACATCCGGGAATCACCGGCCCTCGCAATTATCGCCTCTCTCATTCAGGAAGGAGCGAACATCTGTGTCTATGATCCCGCCGCTGCAAATCGCGCGCGCGAGGTTCTCTCAACCGAGCGACTCCGATATGCAAACTCGCTGTACGAGGCCGCCGAAGGGGCAGATGCGCTGCTGATTCTAACCGACTGGAACGAATTCGCTCAGGCGGATTACAAATTGGTTCGAGACCTACTGCGTTACCCGATCATCATTGACGGCCGGAACCTCCTTCGACCCGAAGAGATGAAAGAGCTCGGACTTATGTACTTCAGCATGGGACGCCCTGATGTCCGGCCTCAGAATCTTGCTGATCCTACCCATCCTTCAACTCATTGCTCGTTTCTCCCAGGAACGCCCGCTTCAACTAAGGAGTTCACCACACGTCCCGGAGTGTCATGGGAGTAATTACACTTTGAACAGCACGCCCTCTTACCCTAGTACGTACGGCTGGCGTTCCCGGGCAAGTCGCACTTGGCCTCCCCAGCCGCCCATCTAGAGGATGTCTATGCCTTACGCGAAGACGACGCACCTTCACCTTCTAAAAGAGCCGGGTTTGTCGATCACGGCGACATCCCCGGCTGTGAACATTCTTATAGCATACCCAAAAGATCTTACCGGTCGTCTGATTGCCGAAGCCCTTAATTGCAACGGCAACTACAGGGTCGCCGCGCACGCCTCATCGCCGGAAGCTGTAATGGCATTCGCAAAGCATTTGACAATCCATGTCGCTCTGATTGCAGCTTCGCTGGTCACACCCAATGATGGGGTGGACATCATCCGC
>JASLEQ010000818.1 GCA_030151135.1 Candidatus Sulfotelmatobacter sp.
GAGACGAGCTACATCTTGGCTCGCTAACCGATTCGTGTGTGGGGGCGTCCCGAAGAAAGACCAATCCGTGCGTAAGGGGGTCATCTGCAGTTTCTCTTCCGTCAACGTTTACATCCCCAGAAAATCGTTTTTTCGCTTGACAACGAATGGCGGCCAGGCTTACAAACGCCCGAATAGCAGTAGTACTTTAAAGTTATTGAAATAATAGTTCGATTTCGATTTGCGGGTTACAGGCTGAAATCCTACAGTTGCAATTCCGCAGATTTCTCGACTGGAAATAGCTCACCCTGGAGGCTGTTCATGAACTGTGGCTCTGGCTCAAAAAGATATCCGACGCGAATTGGATCGTGTTTTCTCTCGTTAATAGCCTCAGTTTTGCTGCTCTATCCCCCTGCCGCAATTGCCCAATCAATCTTCGCGAATCTCTCCGGCACTGTTACCGATACCACGGGAGCCGTTGTTTCCGGCGCAAAAGTCACAGTTCAAAACACAAGTACCAAAGTCTCACGGCAGCTGGCTGCCAATAGTGCGGGATACTTTTCAGCCACGCAATTGCCGACCGGCACGTATAACGTGATTGTCGAGGCCAAAGGTTTTGAGAGATACCAGGCGACGGGGATCGTACTGAACAGTTCAGATGAAAAGTCGCTGAATATCAACCTCAGGGTCGGGGCCGAGTCGGAAACTGTCGAAGTCAGCGCAGCCGCTGGCGAAGTAGCGGTAACGGATAGCGGCGAGAAATCGGATCTCATTTCGTCCGGCGAATTGAACGAATTGTCCTTGGTTGGCCGGAACGCCACCGAATACATCAAGCTTCTGGCTGGGGCGACTTTGCAGGCGAACGGCGCGGTCAATCGGCCGGCTTACGATGGTCAGGTCGTCGGAATCAATGGCTTTGCGGTGGGTTCAAACGCCGGCGGTCTCAGCAACGTAGTCGTCAATGGACAAGGCGTCGACATCACCATGGATGGCCAGCATAGCTTTGACCCCGGCGCGGCTGGCAGCGCAACACCGGTGAATCCGAATCCCGACATGATTTCGGAAGTGAAAATTCTCACTTCAAACTTCACCGCGGAAAACGCGAAAGGCCCAGTCGTCGTCAATACCACCACGAAAGGTGGCGCTCGCGAATTCCACGGGTCCGGATATATGTATGCGCGGAATTCCGCGATGAACGCCGAGGATGCCTTCGCCAAGGAGAGCGAACTCACTAGCGGTCTCGCACCAGGAGAACTCAAAGTTCCAAGTTCCTACTACTACCCTGGATTTAACGTCGGCGGCCCGATCATCATCCCGGGAACGGATTTCAATAGGAGCCGGCAAAAGCTCTTCTTCTTCGATGGCTTTGAATATTACAAACAGGATCTGAACGGCGGCATCGACCGTGCATTCGTTCCAACTCCCGCAATGTTCAATGGAGACTTTAGCGGACTATCCCAGTACACCAGCGTCGGGCGCACCTTGGGCGCTATCCCCACAGCGCCAGCGCCAGGAAGCCGCTTGGGGTTTGATCAGAGAGCGGCAGGCGGCTGCACGATCAATGGTGGAGTTCTGTCACCTCAATGCCTGGATCCCAACGCCGAGGTTTTGTTGAAGGATTACCTTCCCGCGCCAAACGCAGATCCAAGTTCCAGCGGTTATAACTATGTGCAGGCATTTTCGGTCGCCCAAAATTCATGGCAGAACGTTGTACGCGGCGATTACAACATCACGGAAAGTACCAAGGCTTACGTCACCTGGTCGCGCCAGCGTGAAAAGGCCAACATGCCGATGGGACTCTGGATCAACTCCGGTGACAACGTCGTGCCTGCGCCGAGCAATGCGATTGGAATCAATGGCTCGGATAGCGTCACGGTGAACGTTTTGCACATGCTCTCGCCGACCATGACAAGTGAAACAACGTTCGGTTACACCAAAATCAATTTCCCCACCCAGCTGGCGGATCCTGCGAAGCAAACCCGCTCCGGTGTCGGTTTCCCCATCAGGGGGATTTTCGGAAACTCGAATACGCCAGCGGTGGTGAGCTGGAGTTCAACTTTCGCGAACCTGGGAGATGTCGGCCACGACTATCACCCATCAATGATCGCCCTGAAAGGTATTCCCAGCGTTGGAGAGAATTTCACGAAGGTCATTCGCACGCATACCCTCAAATCTGGTTTCTACTATGAACACCTCTATAACAAGCAGGACAACTGGGGCGAGTTCATGGGGGTGTACCAATATGGAGCCACTGGTTGGGGCGGTGGAACAACCGGGAATGAATATGCGGACGCATTGATGGGTGTTGGACTGGCAGGCTATTTCGAGCAGGCCCTGCCTCCGCCAACCAATCTCGCACAGAATATCGCAGCGTTCTACGGACAAGATCATTGGAGACTCACCCGCAGGATCGCCGTCGATTACGGACTGCGCTTCGAACATTACGCCAAGCCTTATTCGGATCCTTACGGCCTGGCCGTATTCAATCCCAGCGCTTACGACTCCACGATCCCGGTAGACACGAATACTCAGACCGGGATTACATGGCACTCTTTGACTCCGAGCGTATCCGTCTCGGGTGCCAACAGCAGGCTGTTCTATTTCTCACCTCGGTTCGGGGCAGCGATCGATATTTTTGGTACTGGCAAGACCGTAATCCGCGGCGGATGGGGAAAGTACCGTTCCTATGATTCTGTCCAAAGCAACGATTATGTACAGCCCGCGGAAACCGCCACCGGGTCCTCTAGTTGGTCCTGCGGGTGGAACGACCCCTTATGTCCGACTTGGGAATCGGTCGACTCCCACGCTCTGACTCCACCCACTTACGGAACAGGGCTTGCCCCCGGGCTCAAAGGCGTTTTCGTCATGGATCCCAAAGATGACGAACAGCCTCTCGTCACGACCTATAGTCTGACGGTCGATCAACAACTCCCGGCCAAGTTCCGACTCGAGGCATCCTACGTTGGGAATTACGGGCAGTTCTATCAATCCTACTCAAACTTCTACAACGGTATTCCTCTGGGTTCAATGACGGCAGCCGCATTCGGAAAGTATTCGGCAGACTGCGGCAGCGGCCCATACGGCGGCAGCAATGACCATCTGGCCTCGACCGCGTGCGAGCAGCACTTCCGCCAGTTCCCGGACTACACTACCATCAACGAAAGTGTCACGGCAGGAAAGTCACAATTTGACTCTCTGCAGGCCAGCGTCCGGCGAGACGTAGGCGTACTCACACTGCTCGCGAACTACACGTTCTCGAAGCAGTTGGGTGACACTGGAAATCAGCTCGCCAACGGCGGTCTGCCCGGCGCTCTCTCAATTCCTCAAGCGGAACACTACCTGTGGGGAGTCTTACCCAACGATCGCGCCCATGCGTTAAGCCTGGCGTATGTTTTTACGATGCCCAAAGTCGGCGCCAGTCGGCTGGTCCGAAAT
>JASLEQ010000745.1 GCA_030151135.1 Candidatus Sulfotelmatobacter sp.
ATTTGATTTGTTTTGCGGTCGGATTCTGCTTCAGCTTCTTTTCGTTTGTGTTCGGTCATTCGCGGCTTGGAAAACTGCATTTGCCGCATTTTCACGGTCATGCCGCGCATATGCCGCCCGTGCATGGCCCAGTCGCCAGCACTCAGGCAGGCAGTGGGCCGTCAAAGGGGATTGGGCACGGTGATGCATCATCGGCAGTATCACCCTTCAATCCGCCTTCGATAGCGGCGTTTCTGGCATGGTTTGGCGGAACAGGCTATTTGCTGACGCGATTTTCCGCGATATGGGTCGGGTCGGTGCTGTTTATCGCGGTGCTGGCGGGTTTGGTCGGAGGGGCGATCATTTTTTTCTTTCTGACCAAGTTTCTGATGTCGGACCAGGAGTTTCTTGATCCTGCGGATTTCGAGATGGTCGGCGTGTTGGGCAAGCTGTCGATTCCGATTCAGCAAGGAGGAACTGGAGAGTTGATCTATTCGCAAATGGGCACGCGACGGGTGTGTGGTGCGCGCAGTGAAGGCGGCAGCGCGATCGCTAAAGGAACCGAAGTTGTTGTCACGCGCTACGAGAAGGGAATCGCATATGTCCGCCTGTGGAGCGAGCTGTCGGGCGAACTGGATGAAGCTTCAACCGACGAGAAGGCCCGCAGCTGAACAACGGAGGCAATTATGAATCGCACTCGGTACAACCTGGCCGTTTTGCTGATGTGGCTGGCTCTTCCGACTTCTGCCTGGACGTACTGGCACGTGTGGGATCAATTGCCGGCGCGCATGGCCGTGCACTTCGACGCGAACTGGCAGCCAAATGGATTCACGACGCGCGAAGGCGCGGTGAAGATGGGGTTGGGAATCCTGATTTTCATGCTGGTCGTGTTCACCATCGCGACGCTCCTGATCTCGTACGTGAAGCCGCTCGCGGTATGGCCAACGTTGTTGATTTCCTACGTGGTCATCGGTTTTTGCTGGTTTGGCAACTATTCGATCGTCAAGTTCAATTTGAACGCGCACGCAGCCCATTCGGAGTTGGTGGGCGCAAGATCCCCCGCGTCGAGTAACTCTGCACAACTGATTTCTCAGCTGCATTTGTAATAGGAGGCGTTATGTTCGAAGGACTTTCCCACGTGGCGGTCATTTGGATTTTCGCCGCACTCGGCGTCATGGTGATTCTGTTCCTGATCCGGGGCGTAGCGGGGATCTATCGCAAAGCCGGGCCGCATGAAGCTTTGATTGTGTACGGTGTTGGCGGAACGCGCATCGTGAAGGGGCATGGCACGATCGTGATGCCGATGTTCCAGATTTGCCGCGGGCTATCGCTCGAACTGATGTCGTTCGACGTGGCGCCGCAGCAGGATCTGTACACGAAGCAGGGCGTCGCTGTGACGGTCGAGGCGGTCGCGCAGATCAAGGTGAAATCCGACGACGAGTCGATTCGCACCGCGGCCGAGCAATTCCTTACCAAGACCGATCAGGAGCGCGAAGGCCTGATCCGGCTGGTCATGGAAGGTCACCTGCGCGGCATCATCGGACAGCTCACGGTCGAAGAGATCGTGAAGCAGCCGGAGATGGTTTCCGACCGCATGCGCTCTACTTGCGCCGATGACATGAACAAGATGGGCCTGGAAGTCATCTCGTTCACGATCAAAGAAGTGCGAGACAAGAACGAGTACATCACCAACATGGGGCGGCCGGACGTTGCCCGCATCAAGCGCGACGCTGACGTAGCCGCCGCCGAAGCCGATCGCGATACAGCGATAAAGCGCGCACTCGCGCAGCGCGAATCAGCTGTCGCCAAGGCGCAAGCGGACCAGGAGCGGGTGCTGGCGGAAACGTTGTCAATGGCAAAACAGGCCGAGGCGCAACGCGATCTTGAGGTCAAGAAGGCACAGTTCCTCGAGGTCACGAAACGTCAGCAGGCGCAGGCCGACAAGGCGTACGACATCCAGACCAACATCATGCAGCAGCAGGTCATCGCGGAACAGGTGAAGGTCCAGCAGATTGAGAAAGAGCAGCAGGTCAAAGTGCAAGAAGCTGAGATCAATCGTCGCGAGAAAGAATTGATCGCAACGGTGCTGAAGGGGGCGGAGATCGAGCGTCAGCGAATTGAAACCCTGGCCAACGCCGAGAAGGCGCGTTTGATGTCCGAAGCCGAGGGGCATGCGTCTTCGATTCGCCAGCAGGGTGAAGCCGAAGCCGAGATCATCTTCAAGAAAGGTGAAGCGGAAGCAAAGGCGATGAACGTGAAGGCCGAAGCTTTCCAGGAATACAACCAGGCAGCAGTGATCGACCGGCTCTTCGCCAGCATGCCAGAAGTGGTGAGGGCGCTGGCTAGCCCGCTGGCGAACGTCGACAAGATCACGATCGTGTCGACGGGAAATGGCGATGCGTCGGGGATGAACAAGATCACTGGCGACATCACCAAGATGGCGGCGCAAGTGCCGGCATTGTTTGAAACGCTCTCGGGCATGCCGCTTTCGGAACTGTTGGGAAAGGTGCGGCAGATCGGCGACAAAGCTCCTAAGCCGCCGGAGTTGCCAAAGGCGTAGGCGAGGGGTGCGGAGACGAGCCGGGGCTTGTTCCCGCTCACTGGAGTCCGGCTCCCGGCTTCCGGTAGTCCATTTCCGGAAGCCGGAAGCCGGCAAGCCGAAGTCAAAAGGTGAATTTATGAAAGGCAAGCAGAAATTTGGAGGAATGCCGATCGCGGTAGGAGCCGCGCTAGGCGCGGTCCTCGGAGCGGTGACGGGGCAGATGGGAGTGTGGCTGGCGGTTGGCATCGCCATCGGAGTGGCGCTCGGCGTTTCCATGCGTCCATCAAAGCCGCCAGACTGCGAACGGTGCGCCGCGATGCATCGATCACATGCGGTAGGGGAGCG
>JASLEQ010000776.1 GCA_030151135.1 Candidatus Sulfotelmatobacter sp.
TGGCGAGCGGCCTCATCGTAGGGCATCAGGCGGATCGCGAGTCGCTGGCCGTGCGCGCGCGCCTCCTCGATGGCGAGGTCAAGAATGTCCCAGCGATATGTGCCATGCTCCGGCTCGATGACCTCCCAGTACCATCGGCAATATGCAATCGAGGTCGGGGGAAAATCGGGTTGGGGATCGGCCTGCGGCAGCCTGGTTACCGGCCCGACCTCCGACCAGGTCAGCGGAGGGTTCAAGGCCTGGCCGTTGAAGCGCTGAAACGTTGTGATGCCCATGCCTGGATTCACGAGAATATCCGCGATCTCTTTGGGCCGGATCACGACCGTATCTTTCTGGGCCGTCGCGGACGTCAAACCTGCTGCGAGCACACCGATTGCGAACCCGATCAACCATTTCACGAGGTTAGCCCTTTCCGCCGGATGGATCCGTCAACCTGTCGCCTGCAACTGCTTTGAAAGCGCTGGAACGAAGCTATCCAAAATAATACGTAAGACATAGAAACTACCGCAAGACAATCGTTGGGAGCCATCCAATCGCCGCAATTCGATCCTCTGATGCCCGCTTTCGAACGAGGTTGGCGGGCCCAGCTTCCGCTTCTTGCCCCTGGCGCTCAGGGTTTCGAATTATTTTAAGTACTTTCCTTTTGAGGATTAGACTGGTCTCGTACCTGCACTGCAACAAGCAAGTCACCAGTGAGGAACGGAATGGCGAGAATCGGAGTACCGGCTGGACCCGGCATCCACGGAAGGAACGGAGAGAATGCCGCAATCGAACTCCAACTGGACGGGATCATGGCCGAAGAACGCCGAACCCAGATCCTGCAGATTCTTCGCAGAGCCGGGCGCGTGAAAGTCAATACGCTTGCCTCTCAATTCAGTACATCCGCGGTTACGATCCGCAACGACCTGAATGAACTTGCACAGCGGGGACTGGTGCAGCGCTCCCACGGCGGAGCCATGTTGCCCGATGCCATCATGCGCGAGTCGCCTCTGCAAGAACGCCTGAAGGCGCACGCGGAAGAAAAGCGTCGCATCGGCGCACTCGCCGCGACCATGATCCACGATAACGAAACCATTATCCTGGACTCGGGGACGACCACGCTGGAGATCGCCCGGCAGATCAAGAAGAAGAAGGGCCTGCACATCATTACCAATGGAATCAATATCGCTGCGGAACTGCTGGATGCGCGTGATTCCGAGGTGATCATCGTTGGAGGAACGGTTCGGGGAGAATCCGCATCTGTCAGCGGGCGCTTCACCGAAGAAATGTTCGATCAGTTTTCTGCCGACAAGCTTTTTCTCAGTGGAGCGGGATGCGATCTGGAATTTGGCATCAGCGGGGCCAATCTAGAAGAGACGATGGTCAATCGAGCCATGCTGCGCATCGCGCGGGAGATCATCCTCGTGGCCGACGCCAGCAAATTCTCCCGGCGGTGCATGTCGCGCATTGCTCCCTTCTCCGAAATCGATATAGTCATAAGCGACAAGAGTCTGAGTGAAGACACGCAAACCAGGCTGCGTTCGTCAGGTTGCACTTTGATGCTTGCCTAGCAGTCTTCCTCCGTTCTTATCGGACTCGAACACACTTCACGCAACGAGGTAAAGCGTCATGAATCGACGCGAGCTACTGTACGCAACGGGGATGGGGATGATTGGCGGCACGGCCGCTCAGGCAGCGGGTTTACGTTCGCCCGCGGGCTCTGACGATGGCCGCTCCGCCGCCCTCAGCCTGGCCGAATATGAGCCCAAGAGCATGCTCCAGGTGAAGGAAACGCCGGTCGAACACCCGCGTTTCCCCGTCATTGATGTTCACACCCATATCAGCGTCTCTGCCCGCCCGGAGAACGGCGTGGATATCACCGCGGAGAGGCAGTATCTCGCTCCTCCCGAGGAGTTGCTGGCGGTGATGGATCGGAAGAATATCCGCGCGATGGTGAATCTGACCGGCGGTTTCGATACGGGGCTCACCGAAACTGTGAAGAGGTATGATCGTGCTCATCCGGGCCGCTTCTATACGTGCGTGGAGCCATCGTACCCCTTGTTCCTCAAGCCCGATTATCCCAAGCTTCAGGCCGACGCGATTGAAGAAGCGCACCGCAATGGCGCCCGAGGCCTCAAGATCATGAAGACGCTAGGGCTCTACCTGCGTTCGAACATCACTTCTGGAACCTTGGTCAAAATTGACGATCCACGCTTCGATCCCATGTGGGATACGTGCGGTCAGCTCAACATGCCGGTCGCCATTCATGTCTCAGACCCGGTCGCCTTTTTTCTGCCCACGGATCGCTTCAACGAAAGGTACGAAGAACTCAACAATCACCCGGATTGGTCGTTCCACGGTCGCGATTTTCCCAGCAACGCGGAATTGCTGGAGGCGCGGAACCGCGTCTTTGCCCGTCACCCGAAGACCAGGTTTATTGTGCTCCACGTGGGCAACTTCGCTGAGAACCTGGGCAATGTGTCGGAGAACCTGGACCGCTTCGACAATCTGACCGTGGACATCGCCGCCCGCATCGGAGAATTGGGACGACAGCCCCGGGCGTCGAGGGCCTTTTTTGACAAGTACCAAGACCGTATCCTCTTCGGGACAGACGCCACACCTCATGGCGACGAGGAGCCGCAACAGCTTTTCAACGATAAGCTTTACGAGATTTACTATCGGTTTTTGGAAACAAACGACGAGTATTTTGATTACGCGCCGGCCAACATTCCGCCCCAGGGGCGTTGGCGCATCTACGGGATCCATCTGCCTGAATCGATCCTGCGCAAAGTCTACAACGAAAATGCGGCGCGTGAGTTGCACATCTCGCTATGAAGAGACATGCCCTTCCTTCGTGGGCTGACTTGAAATGGTGGGCAGGGCTTTGCCTGCTCACTGCGGCATGCACCGGCTATGGGCAAACGATGAATCCGGAAACTTTTCAGAGCATGTATGCACTCCACGATGTCGCTCTCAATACCGATCCGCAGACAACGTTCTGGCAAGGCGCCAAGCCGGTTTACGCCGACGTGGATAACTACGGAACTCTCGTTCCCTCACTTCGAACTGAGGTGCGGTCTCGCTGGACAGCAAAGAATCTCTACGTGCTCTTTACCTGCCCTTACAAGGATCTTTATCTGAAGCCGTCGCCCGATACGTCAAAGGAAACCAACGAGCTTTGGAATTGGGATGTGGCGGAGCTTTTCATTGGTTCGGATTTTCACAATATCAAGCGCTACAAAGAATTCGAGGTTTCGCCGCAAGGGGAATGGGTCGATCTCGACATCGATCTGAACCTTCCCCATCACGAGAGCGGATGGACATGGAATTCCGGGTTCGAAGTTGCAGCGCGAATCGATTCTCGGGCGCATATCTGGTACGCTGCGATGCGCATCTCATTCCAATCCATCGATGAACGCACCCCGGCGGCGGGAAATTTGTTTCGCGCCAATCTGTTTCGCAGCCAGGGACCTCCCGGGCATAAACAGGCGATTGTTTGGAAGGCACCGATGACCGAGACCTTCCATACCCCGGAACGCTTTGGGCAGATGGAACTTGTGAAGTGAACCGATCTGCGTCGGGCCAGACCGGCCAGTTTCACACACAAAGTTAAGGGCCGGCAGTCTCGCTGCCGGCCCGCTAGATTCCTGGCGAAAATCTTCGGTCCTAGAAGGAAATGCGCGCTCTCAGCCGGATCGACCGCCGACTGTCAACGCCTTCCTGCGAGTAGCTGCGATAGAGCCTTCCAAAGTCCGAGTTATAGTTCACGAATCCGTCGTCCGGGTTGGGATCGATGGGCAGTAATGCGGGCTGCTGGCCCGGAGCGGGAGGCGTGCTCTGATCCACGCCCAGGTAGAAGTCGCCGAGCATGGCGAAGCTTCCGCCGCCGCCACCGTCATTTTCGTCGGGAGCCTTGATCGGATGATTGAACACGTTGTCGAAGTCGGCGCCCACCTGCAACGATGCCCGCTCGTAAAGATGAAATGACTTGTGCAGCCCAAGGTTCACGCCGAATGTACCCGGACCGATCAGTGCATTGCGCTTTGCCACTCCCGACTGGGTATAAAGATTGCTGCCGATGGAAGGCAGGCCAAATCCGCTTGCATTCCACTGATACCCCGAAGCGCCATTCTTGTAGGGTCCCGTAATTACGGGACGAAATGACGGCGAGTTGAAATCGCCCACCGCATCGATTGCTCCGGAGGCGATATTGCCGGGCGTCACCGGATCGCAATCGTCGCAATACCAGAAGGGGGTGTACGGCGTGCCTGATTTGACGAAGAAGTTGGTCGAAGCCTGCCAGCCGCCCAAGATCGCATCCGCCAGGCCGGAACTGGCGCTGAGGTAGCGATGGCCGTGCCCGACCGGCAAATCGAAGACTCCGTCGCCGACAACGCGCTGGCGCGATGTGAAACTCTCCGGGCCGTAGTCGCTGTCGGGTTCGAATGGGTTATACGCCGCGCCGCCCAGACTGGAGTTTCCCAGGTCAAGGCCAGACGAATCCTGATCGAGGTAGGTATACGCCAGGCTGAAGAAAATGCCCTTCCCCTGCCTCTGCAACTGCGTCTGGAATGATTTCGTCAGGCTGTGTCCAAGATTGCCGTATCCAAGAACATAATCGCCAAGCGCCGGGAACTTGAGCCGCGCATTATCGGCATCCGAATATGCGCAGTCGCCGTTATTGATCGGGTCGCAGGGAGTAACTCCGTCGCCGACCGTAGTGCCGAAAGGGTTGTCGCTGGGAGGAATCATGTTGATGTCGCGGCCCACGATCTGTCCCGTCTGCTTGGCCCCTATATAAGAAAATCGAAGCGACGACTGCCACGGAATCTGCTGTTCGTAGGTGGCGCTCCACTGCTGGGTCCGCGGATTGCGCAGATTCACCGGAACATAGTTGGCCGTCGGCGTATTGCCGAAGGGTTTCAGTGTGCCGCCAGTAATGGGGCTGGTGCCTGCGCTTTCCCCAGCACTGGGCCATCCGCCGGTTGGATTGTTGTTGGTGCGAGCGTTATTAAACGGATTGGTGGCGATCGGATCGCGAATTCCCTGGGCAGCCGAGGTGGGATAGTAAAGCCCATATCCGCCTCGCAGCACCGCCTTGGACGACAGCATGTAGGCAACGCCCACTCGCGGACCAAATCCGGTTCTGTCGGTGCGAACCAGCCCGCGGCCCACGCCCAGACCCGAATCTCCGGCCAGCGAATAACCGAAGGCCACGATGTTCGGATCAAGATACTTCAACGTCCTGGTCGACGGAATGATGAACCGTCCGGGATGTCCCAGTTGCGTGTTGATGTAGTTAGGATCGAAGTTGGCCATCAGGTCATTCTTATCAACAAACGGCGTAAAGAATTCATACCGCATGCCCAGATTCAGAGTCAGTCGATGGTTGACGTGGAAGTCGTCTT
>JASLEQ010000781.1 GCA_030151135.1 Candidatus Sulfotelmatobacter sp.
GCGATGAAACGCAAAGTCCGCCTCGGCCGCAGATGGAGTTGCTGGAAAAGCTGCACGGTTTCCATGGCAACGGCGACGCCTGCTCCGTCATCGACTGCGCCGGTGCCCAGGTCCCACGAATCGAGGTGGCCCGAAACGATCACAATTTGTTCAGGGTGCTCGCTTCCTTTCAGGTCAGCGATGACGTTGTAGCTGGTTTCATCCGGCAATCGTTGCGGAGTGAGAACAAGGTGCATTCTTATCGGGCCACGTTTGGTGAGATGCGCAATCAGGTCCGCATCTTCAGCGCACACCGACGCTGCCGGAATTCCAGCGGGCTCGCTGAATCCAGCGTGCGGCAATCGGTAGTTGCCGTTTCCGATGGAACGCACGAGCGCGGCGGATGCTCCCAGTTGAGATGCTCGCGTGGGACCCGATTCGCGGTACCCCACAATCTCGCGGTAAGCGGCAAAGCCAAATCCGGCTGCGGATTTCCGCTCGTCGAATTTCGTATTGAACAAAACAATTCTGCCCGCAATTTTTGCCCGCCCGAGCGCCGCCAGTTCGTTAGGCGTGTCGACAACCAAGACTTCTCCGGTGATCCCCCTCTCGGATGTGGACGTGCTTCCGCTAAGAGCCGTGAGCGCGATTGCGTGACGTGTATCTCGTGTGAAGTCCGGTCCCGCAACGAGTTCGGCAGATTCCAAACCTCGATTCCAGTGCGGCACCTGAACCTTTTCCAGATGAACATCGACTCCGAGATCACGCATCTGTGCGGCGACATATTCCACGGCGGCCTTGGCCGCAGCCGATCCGCTGGGACGCGGGCCAATGTTGTCGGTCAGATGTGCGAGGCGCCGGTAAGCATAGTCATCGACGAGAGCGGCGGCTTTGATTGATTCGAGTTGCGCGATTAGCTCAAAGGGAAAATTCTCGAGGCGTGCTGGTGAAGCAGGTGATCCAGGTAACTGCTGCGCGTGGGCCGAAAACCGAACAGAAAAAAGAATCAGAAGCAGGTGCGCAACGCAACCGAGTGAACGAGGCCGAAGTGTCATCCGATCCTGAACCAGAATGCAGCAGAAGAAGCCGGTGTGACAAGCTGCTTCAGCATAGCCTTCTTCTGCCATTCTGGTTGTGTTCTCATCGTTCTTATCGACGATGTTGATGTACTGCGAGGGAAGCGATCCTGCGTTGCCGCAGGAGCTAAAAACTGTATCGCAAAGCGAATTCCAGGACACGGGGATTCGAGAGCGTCGAGCTGAAATTTCCGAAAGAGCCGCTGTTGGTGATGCTGTTGCCGGCAAGGTTCAGCTGCATGGTGCCAACATCGAATCGAGGCGTATTCGTCAGGTTGAAGGCCTCAGCGCTGAACCGCAGTGTCTGGCGCTCCGTCAAACTCCAACTTTTGCTCGCCGATAAATCGATGTTGAATGTACCAGGCCCCCAGAAATTGTTACGCTGTCCTGACTCGCCGGGAAGAGCTGCGCGGAATTGATTGATGGCGGAGTTGGGATCGTTGGTGTTATTCGGATTGCTGAAGACATTCGGCTGACCGTTGACGATGAACGTGCCTGTTTTCGGGCGCGTTCCATCAAGCACCGCCAGGGACTGCTCATCGAAATTCGTCGCCCATCCGAAGCCGCTGCTGATCGAGAATGGATAGCCGCTCGTCCAACGCCACAGCCCTGACACGACCCAGCCGCCGACGGCAGCATCGACAAGGCGACTTGCGCCACTGGCAAAACGCTGGCCGCGGCCGAAGGGTAACTGATAAACCCAGTTTGCGTTGAACTGGTGCGTGTTGTCGAAATCCGAGACACTGCGAAGCTGATTCGGAAACCAGGAATTCAATACCTGACTGGCAAAGCCGCTGCCCTGAAAGTGATTGATTCTTTCAGCGTTCGAGCCGATATCCATTGATTTCGAATAGGTGTAATTCACATCGAATTGCAGGCCACTCGTCATCCGCCGGCGCAGGCTGAATTGTCCAGCGTTGTACGCACTGTTGCCGATGGTGTTCCATCCATACAACGAAGAATATTGCGGCGAGTAAAACGTGAATGGAGTCTGCTTGCCGTTGACGGTTGCGCAAGCCGGATAGCAGTTTGTGGCGCTCACGAGGCCGGGGACATCGGCGTATTCGAGCGCCGTTGTTTCGTTTCCGGCGTTGAAGGCAAACAAATCGTAGATCGCCTGCGTAGCGGTGAGATTGGCAGGGACGGCGCCGCTGGATTTGGCGCCGCAAAGCGCACCGGGACTTCCACACTCACCGCCGACCTGGGTTGCGGCTGGACCGGCGGCGGCAGGATATATGTCTTCCCAGTAGGCCAGCTTCTGGACATTCTGAATGGGCACTCCGGCGCGATACTGCTTCGCGAGAATGGTGGCGGCGGTGAAGTAGTCCATGTGGGATTTTGGATCCCAAAGGTCGGCGGGCATTGCGAAGTCTTCTTCCTGCAGGAGGCGGTGCGCGAAGCGGCCGACGTATGCGGCCTCAAAGACGAAGCCTTTCGGCAATTCGCGAGTGACAGCCAGGTCGACAAGATGCGAGTACGGAGTCTTGAGGTGATCATCGAGACCCCAGGTGATAGCGTACCCTGACGCGATTCCAGCGGGAGGAGTCACGGGGAACGAACCAGAAGGCGCCGGTTCGACCAGCGGACACGGGGCAACTGGACAAGCGCCACTGGTGCTGGCGCTGGTGCTCGGGATGCTGTTGATGGAGGAGAGGCGCGCGGAGCCATCGACGGTCTGCACACCGGCAGGATTGCTGAGCGCGGTAGTCAGCCCGAACGAGCCCAGCTGGTCGAAGCTGTTGATGATGCCCTCGCCGAAATGGTCGTAGTACATCCCCCAGCCTGCGCGGATCGAACTCTTGCCTGGCCCGCCCCAGAGCCGCCTGGTGAATCCGTCTTCCGCCTTGGGCGCGTAGGCGATGGCAAGGCGCGGAGCGAAATCCTTGTAGTCATAGCTCCAATACGGCTTCTTGCCATTGGCTTGCCCGGACAGGCTGAAAGTCAGTAACGGTTCGTAAGCCTGGCCCTGCAGCATGGCCGCTCCCCGCTGCTTGAACCATCCATCCAGACTTTGATCCGTGGCGACCTGAGTCCCGTTTGTTTCGTACGGCGGCTGGAGCAAACTGTAGCGCAAGCCGTAGGTGATCGTGAGATTCGGTTTCAGGTGATACGTGTCCTGCCCGTAAAACTCAAATTCATGATTGCGGAAGTGGCGAGGAACCGCGGTCCCTTCGGCCAGAGGCGTGAGATTCTTCGTCAAGTTGTAGTTTGAATTCACGACGGTCACGAGCCCGGCGAGTGCGGTTACGGCAAAGTCATAGCTCGGCCCGAAGCTGGAATCGACCGCGGGAAACCCGAAGGCGGAAGGATCGAGGCTCACTGGATTGCTGCAGGTGGAAATGCAAGAGCCTGCCAGCCAGAAGGAATCGGTTTGCGCAGTGAAAAACGAAGTGGCGTTGGAATCGCGAATGTTGTTGATGAGGCGGAAATTTCCGCCAAACGCGAAGGTGTGCGTGCCTTTGGTCCATGCGATGTCATCCACTACGTTTTGGACTGGAACACGAGTATTGCTAGTCGGCGTTTGGGCGGTCAGATTGTCGAGACCGCGGAAATTAATGTAGTGCTCGGATTCGCGACCGAGGTCGGCGAATGCTTGCCGAATGTATCCATAACGAAGGCTATTCATCAGGTTGGGCCGCAAGACGCCCGTATATCCGCCGATCAACCCCTTCGAGGTATTCAGCTGATTCAAGTTTGCCGGCTGTCCGGGAAATTCGGAGCCACCCGTGCCGGTGATGGAAGTGGAATCCGCGCGGGATGCGCCGCGGTCACTCATCAAGCCCCCGCGAAGGAATACCGCGTGACTTCCGTTTGAAGTGATGTTGTAGTCCAGCTTCGCGACGTACGTGTCGAGCTTCGCCGGAAGCGGCGAGGAGAAAGTGAATCCCTCGAAGTCATAGCCATCGCCGACGGAGGTCGTATTCGGATCCGGGTACTGTTGGAATATCTGCATTACGGCAGGATTGGCGCCCGCTCCGAGGGGACACGTTCCCAAGGCGGAGCAGTTTGGGTCCATCTTGGCCAGATCTGCTGCCGTCAGAGTGTATGTGCCGGAGGAAGGACATGAGGGATCTGCGGTGCAGGAATACGTGATCGATCCGGTCCGGAGACCCGCGCTGGGAACTACGCGCGTCACCTGCAGATTTTCGCGGGTGCGCTGGCCTTCGTAGGCGAGGAAATAAAACAGGCGATTCTTCTGGATCGGCCCTCCGAATGTCGCGCCGAACGTGTTGCGCAGCAGGAACGGAGGCTTGTTCGGCAATCCCTGGCTGACTTCTGCGCTCTCATTGAACCAATCGTTGGCCGCACCAAATGGTGGACGGTAATACCAGTACGCGCTGCCGTGAATGTTGTTGGTGCCACTCTTAGTGACGAGGGCAACTTGCCCTCCGGAAGAGCGTCCCGCATCGGCGGTGGCATTGCTGGTGGTGACACGAAATTCCTGCAACGAATCGAGTGTTGGCCGCAGCGCTCCGCTGAAGGCCAGACCTTGCGTTTGATCGTTGTCGTCAACGCCGTCGAGCGTGACATTGGTCTGATCGCTGCGTGCTCCATTCACCGCCCCACTGCGACTGTCGGACGCCGCACTGATGTTGCTGCCATTGCCCGTGAACGCGACTCCTGGCTGCAAACTCAAAATGCTCGTCGCTTCTCTGCCCTCGAAGGGAAGATAGGAAATCTGATCACTATTGAAGGCGTGGCCCAGACTGGCTTCCTGGGTGTTGACGATCGGCGCGGCGCCTGTAACCTCGACGACCATTTCCGCTGCCGCGACTCTCATCGTGAAATCGAGAGTCGCTGGGGTCTCTACCATTAA
>JASLEQ010000624.1 GCA_030151135.1 Candidatus Sulfotelmatobacter sp.
CGACGAGCGATGCCGAGGGACATTTTGCGTTCGAGATGCTAGCCCCCGGAGATTACTCGGCACGGATTGATGCGCAAGGGATGTCGCCCGCGGTTGTGGCATCGCTGCATGTGGACGTAGGCGGAATTTCGGAGCTGCCGTTTCGGTTATCGCCGGCTGGCGCACAGGAGACGCTTACGGTGTCCGCGGTTCCGACGCAGGTGGAAACGCAGCCCACTGCGGTTTCGACTTTGCTTGACCTGAGAGCGTTAAATGACTTCCCGCTCAATGGGAGACGCTTTTCCGACCTGGCGTTGTTCTCGCCGGGAGTGACGCAAGACCCTCGTGGGCTGAATTCATCGAGCAATGGCGATCTGTCGTTCGGTGGAATTCGCGGTTCGCAAAATACATTCCTGGTTGATGGAAGCGACTACAACAATGCCTTTTTCGCGCAGGCCAGAGGGCGCTATCGCGCTCCTTACCAGTTCTCGACGGAAGTTGTGCAGGAGTTTCGCGTTTCGTCCAACGCGTATGGAGCCGAGCAGGGGCGCTCTGGAGGCGCAGTAGTAAACGTGGTCACGAAATCGGGATCCAATCACCTGCATGGCACGACGTTTTACTATTTGCGTGACAGCTCGTTCGGAGCGGCAGACGCGTTTCTTGCGTTCAAGCCGCACAACCGGCAACAACAAGTCGGAGGGACCATCGGCGGCCCCATCAAGCGAAATAAGATTTTCTTCTTCACCGGGTTTGACCAGCACATTTTTCACGTTCCAAATGTGGTTGAATTTCTCGATGGGAGCTCACGAATTTTGCCCCAGGCCGGAGCGGGTCCAGCCACGCCCGGAGACTACGAGGCTTCGGATGAGTCTCTGGTCTTCGCCGCGGCTGCAAGGCTCAGTGCGCTCACGGGAGAATATCCAGCTGCGCAGATTGGAAACTCGGCATATGGAAAGCTCGACATCAATTTGACGTCGCGCGAGCAGCTTGCCCTGCGCGTGAATACGACGCGTTACTGGGGATCGAACAACGTCTTTCTTGATCCCTCCAGTCCGGTTACCTATGACGCCATCAGCAACAATGGCGAGGAACTGGTTTCAACCGAAACCGCAAATGTATCGCTGACCTCAGGCATCTCCCCGCGCTGGATCAGCCATCTTCGACTGCAGTTTTCGCGGGATCTTCAACAGTCGTATAGCAACAGCGATGACGTGCTGGTAAAGATTTCCAACATACTGGATGGAACCGGGCGGTCGAATATGCTGCCGCGGCAGACGCGGGAGCATCGGGTGCACCTTGCCGAAACCATGAGCCTTGAAGGAAAGCGGAACTCGTGGAAGTTCGGCGGCGATGGTCTGGTCACCGCAATATACGACTTCTTCCCCAGCCAGCAGAGCGGCGAATATCTCTTCTACCCCATGAAAGTCGATCCGTTCACGTTTCAGCCGGTGGAGTCTGGGATGGAACTGACGCCGCTGCGCGCTTATGCGCATGAAATGCCTCATTACTATCTGCAGAATTTCGGCAGCGCTGCCTCGCATCCGGACACAAATGAGTACGCCGCCTTCGCGCAGGATACGATCCGGGTAACCAACCGGCTGGCTCTGAATATCGGCACGAGGTGGGACCTGCAGACGTTTACCAGCAAAGACCTCATCTCCAATCCGCTGTTCCCGCCATCAGGGAAGGTGCCGTTCCAGCCCTACAACTTCGCGCCGCGCGCCGGCTTGGCCTATTCGATTGGCGAGAAGCGGCCTCTGGTGGTGCGCGCCGGGTACGGCATCTTTTATGTACGAATTCCGCAGATTTACAACTCGGTGCTCGAGACCCAGAATGGCGTCACCGACTCGCAGATTTTCCTGAACAACACGCAATACGGGGACCGACAGGTGTTTCCGAGTTACCCGAATCCGCTGGTCAATTGCGCGCCATATGCGGCCAACTGCTCACTGCCGCTCGGTTTCACGCAAGGAGTTACCCATGACGTTTCTGCGTTTGCCGCGAATTTTGTTACTCCGCGCGTGCAGCAATCGAGCGTGACGTTTGAGAAGGAGGTTATCGATCGCACGACGGTTTCACTGTCATTGCTCAACGTGCATGGCGAACACCTGATCCGGGCGCTCGATGTGAACCTGCCGCCGCCGACGGCGCTGACGTATCCGATATTCGATTCCACCGGTTCGGTATATCAGAACTCGTATTACAGCGTAGACTCGTTCGCGACCTGGCAGTTTACCCGCACGCTGGATTGCCCATGGCCGCCGTGCATCAATCCTTTGGGCCGTCCGATTGCTCAACTGGGGACGATTGACGAATTTCAAAGCGCGGCTTCGAGCTATTACAACGGCGCGACGCTGTCGATCAACCGCAGGGTAGCGCGGGGATCATATTTACGACTGTCCTATACCTACGCACGCGCCATCGATGACGGTCAGGACGCCCTTGTGGCGGGGCAGCCAGCAACGGTGCAGAATTCGTACGATCCGAATGCCGAGCGCGGGCCCAGCGTGACAGATCAGAGGCACCGCTTCGTGGTCGCAGTTTCAGCCGAACCGCACCCTTTTCATCGTGGGCAGGAATTTCTCGGCCGCTTGTTCAACGACTGGAAATTCTCCACGGTCGTGAATTACGGTTCAGGCCGCCCGGTGAACGCTACCGTTTCTGGCGATCCAAATCAGGATGGTAATGACCTGAACGACCGCCTGCCCGGATACACGAGGAATGGCTTCACCGGCCCAGACTACTCCACCACTGACTTGCGCATTACGCGGGTAATTCGCATCGGGGAGCGGTATAAGCTGAATCTCGTGGCCGATTCGTTCAATCTTTTTAATCGCGACAATCAACGGGTCGCCATCACTTCTAACGGGATGATCGCTTCAGCAAGCACGTTCGTTCAGAGTTCAGTCTCGGCGAATATCGCGCCTTATCCCGGATACTACGAACTGCCGAACAACTTCATGAAGCCGAACGCGGCCTACTCCCCACGACAGATTCAGCTGGGATTGAAGATGATCTTCTGAGAATGGGCGGGTTAGCGCTAATCACGGCCTCCGCATTCTGCGGATTTCAGCGTGTGGAACTCCGTTGAAAATGGTGACGGATTTTTCGCTATACTGCCCGGTTCCCATGAAAATCTCACGGATTTCTCGCCGCGAATTCCTGGGCGCAGCGGGTGCGACAGCTACGCTCGCAGCGTTTCCCAGGCCATTGCTCTCCGCAACAGACCCGGGGTCAAAATCGAAATCTGTGTCCACGATTCGAGTTTCAACGTCCGTGGCTCCTATCGCGTTTGATCCAGACCAGGCGCTTGGCAGTTCGATGGACATCCTCTCTCACGACGTCGTCGAAAAAATCTACACGCCGGAGAGGGTGAAACAGTGCCTTTCGGCTGGCTGGGGACCGATTACTTATCGCCAAAACACTGAGCTTTCCATCGCGGCGTGGCACTGGAATCCGAATGGCAGTTGGAGCGATTCCGCCACTAAAGCGGGATACTTTACGGGAAGCACGGAAC
>JASLEQ010000008.1 GCA_030151135.1 Candidatus Sulfotelmatobacter sp.
GGAGTCGCGCACCGCTCTCCCGCTGCCACATTGGAACCTCACCATCCTCGAAGGCAAATGAGTGATCAACATCTTCCAGCCTGGCCTCCACCTGGTTCGCAAACTTCTCGCCAAGGTTTGCCTCGATCACGCGGACGACGGAGAAAACGAATCTCCACGCTGATTGCGTTGTTCCTTATCCTCTGCACCTTCATCGCCGTCGGCGATTCCCTGCACCGACGGCCCCGTGCCGCACCCATACAAAATCCTGAGCGTCTCTTCGCCCAGCTTGTTGAACGCGTGAATCTTGTCGTTGCTCTCGCAGTCGGAGCGCAGCCGAGCTTTCCACACCTCGAAGGTTAGACGTTGCGAAGTCATTTTTTTGGGAGAACCGTCAGGCCGAACCAGCCTGCGATCTTCAGGAATTGGCCGATGTTCGACGGGCGTCCATTTGCGTTCTGCGCCTTGCGGGTTTCCTCAATTCGACCGTCCAGATGTAGCAATTCTCGTGCACCGCTTGTCCGCGTTCATCCGTCTTGCTCTCTTCGAGCGTCACAGGTTCCTTACAGATGCAACAGATCAGTGTGTCGGACATAGTCCCTCCGGGACGAGGACACGTCCTACACTATTCCCCCTATGCCCTAAGGTCTGTTCCGTATTGCACACCTTGCGAGGCAGGGAGCGAAATCGGCTCACCCTGCAGATTTTTCAGAAATGTGCAGATTTGAGCAGCCCACATTCGTCGCACGCCATACCCTTCTCATATCAATAAGCAGGGATGCGGTCATGGGTTAATGCCTTACGCCCGGCGTTCGACCCTCACGACCGCTTCCACAATACGAAACACGAGGCCGAACCCAAAAAGTTCGGCCACATTATTTGTGAGCCTTACAGACCAGACTGGACTTCACCTTTCTATGACAATAGGAACAAGCAAAGATCGAGAGATGACAGTTCCATGAAAAACCGAATCACGTCCACGAACGAAATCCGAGACTTCAATCCCCGCACCTTCCTTTCGACCACCGGAAGAGGCCGGGACATGGTGTCGTACGAGAAGAAAGCGATCATATTCGCCCAGGGCGATAAGACCGCCGGAATATACTTCGTCCAAATGGGCCGGGAGCCAAAACTGTCATCGCTGTTCGTCAAATATTTGCTGAAGCGAAACATTCGATACCAGGATGACCTCGTCGACCAGCTCTTCAACTCCAGCGAAAAGCGGCTGGCCCGGGTTCTTCTGCTGATGGCGCAATTCGGCAAAGAAGGCGTTTCCGACACGGTGGTCCAAAGATTGAGTCAGGAAACTCTTGCCGAGATGGTCGGGACAACCCGCTCTCGGGTCAACTTCTTCATGAACCGATTCAGGAAGCTCGGCTTCATCCACTACGACATCGGCAACAACTTGCAGGTCCACAGTTCCCTGCTCTCTGTCGTTCTTAACGACAGCAAGGACCAAAGCCGCCGCAGTTCCGCCCCTCCCGCCGAGCGCGGTGGCCCAACCGACAAAGACCGTGCCAAAAGGCCCCGCCTCGGCGGCAGTAACTAGCGCCCTGCCGGCGGGATTCCCCCAGATTCGCCCCGTTCCCTTCCAGAAGATCTCCTACCCCGGCCGCCGCATTCCGTGGTAGGATCAGCCCGCTATGCTGAATCCGGGAATCGATGCGCTGAAAACGAAGCTCGATTCCATATCGAGCCGCTTGCAGCAGTGCAAGGATCCATACGAGAGGAAGTCCCTCCTCCTCGAAATGCGCAAGCTCATGGCTGAACTTGATCGCGCCGTCCTGGCCTCGGCGGAATCGTATTCCGCCCGCCCACCCCAACCTTTGAAACAACCGTAATCCCTCGGTTGGGCACCACCGTAATACAGAAAAGTCCCGACAATACCTTCGCCCTCTTCTTGGCATCCTATTCCGCGTGAATGATGTCACCAAACAACTCTGCGACCAGTTGCGCGATGCCCAGGACGAGGAGAGCATTCAGCGCGCCGCCGAAGCCCTCAGAGCGCATCTCCACCAGCAACAAACCCAGGCCCGCGACCGTCTCCTTTCCCACGCCGAACGAGCCTTCTGCCTGACTCTCGATCTCCAACTCCAGGATCAATAAACGACATTCCTTCGCTGTAGCGCCTATCAAGGTAATCCTCGCGCGGAAATCGCCACCAGCAGAAACGAACAACAAGATGGGATGCCCCACGTCTCGCCGCCGTTGCGAGACGTGGGAGCCTCGAACAAACCAGCGAGGATCGTTTTGAGGTCTGGCGGACGAAGGTCATGGGCGCTACGGCGATTTCCCGACGGCTATTGGGTTTCACCGCTCCCTTCGAATGCGATGGGCGAGGGTCACCAACCACAAGCCCCAACAGCGTCTTGCCATCGTGGACTTCAAGTATTTCCGCCGGGGGGTAAGAGTGGGGTCGAGGGTGTTCGGCGGGTCCAAACTGTGCAAATCCCCGTGCCGGTTTCCCCCGAATAGTCCAGTCTCAAAAGTGGCAACTGGTTCCCAGGAACGCGGGTTGATCGCCGGCACCGGTCATGATTGTCCCCGTGATGTCTCCGTGATCGTTGATGCCACCAAGTTTTACCGATTTCGCGTTCGGAACGGAAATGCTGTTGTAGATGCCCTCTACAAAAATAAAGCCTTTGAAGATCGCCGAGTCGTTTTCGAGATAATCACCAACGATTTCGCGCCGGTTGTTGATGCCCGTGAAAAGGGTTAGCTGAGCTCCCGGCGGCGTGATGGGTAAAATATAGCTCCCGTCCAGGTAGATGAAGGGGGAAGCGGTCCCGGGGCCGTCCCACCATCCGACAACCGTGCCGGAAACATTAATCGCGGCGGGCAACGTCTCTGAAGCTCCCTCCACGGACAGAGTGGTGAATTGGCCATTGGACAGGATGAAGCCTGACAGGGGGCCGCTTTGGGGGACATAAGACCCGACAATCTGGTCTCGATCACTAATGCCACTAGGGAAGGTCTGTACCGCACCTGGGTAATCAATCGTGATGGAGCTGCCGCCTACGATTTCGAATCCATGCCACTCGTTGGAGGAAACAGTGAAGTACGATCCCACAATTTTTCCAGCATTGTTGACGCCGTACGCCCTGGTTGACGAAGAACCCGGAACCACGAACGTGTTAAACGATATCCCCGCTCGACTATAAAAACCGTACTCCGATTGCTGGTCCAACTCCCCGACCACGAAGTCGGAGTCGTTAAGCCCATGGGCGAGCGGGATCGTGTGGCCCTGCGCGTCAGTAGGACCGAAGAACTGAAATCGGTCGCAAGTGTAGTCGTGTTTGTCTTGGGCATGACCGGCAACAGACAGAGCACAGAAAAGCGCACAACTGAGGAAGATCTGATTGGCGCGCATTGAGCGAACACCCCCACGCGGTCTATTGGGCGCACATCAGATGAATGGCCGGGGCCTGGGGGTTGTATTCATGAGTTTGACGGGGGAAAAACAATCTCAGACGAAAATCAGTTCACATGACACCCGGCGAATTTTGCCGCTATCCGCAACTGTCGTAATCAAGGCGATAGCGCCCAAAAACCCCAGCCGGAGCATTTTGAGTGCTATCGGGATGTTTCGCCAACCGTCCTCACAGCATGCTATCCTTCCGCCGCAATGACGCCA
>JASLEQ010000024.1 GCA_030151135.1 Candidatus Sulfotelmatobacter sp.
CGCCGCGCCCGCCGCTCTTCGGCCTCTCAACCTCTTCGCCGACGGAGATTCCTGGTTCGACTATCCTTTGCCCATTCTCACGCCGAACGACACGATCTGTTCGATCGGAAAGCACGGCACGCCCCAACCGCTGATTCTCAACCTCGCGCACTACGGCGATGAAGCCCGCGACGATCTCGGCGTCCATCAGCGCCAGCGCATCCAGCAGAATCTTGCCGATCCCGAGAACGGCACGTTCGATGCGATTCTATTTTCCGGAGGAGGCAACGATACGGTGGGAAATCAGTTCTGCCTCTGGATTCAGGATTACGTCGCCGGCATGGCACCCAGCCAGGGCATCAACGCGGCTCGCCTGGGCGCGGTGCTCGGCGTGGTGCGCAGCGCGTACGAGGACCTGATCGCGATTCGCGACAAGGTCGCGCAGCAGTGCCCTGTTTTCGTTCACGCTTACGATTTCGCCATCCCCAGCGGTGTGGGGGTTTGCGACAACACCATCGGCCCCTGGCTCAAACCGTCGCTCGATTTTCGCGGCTGGATCGACCCCGCGCCCGCTACCCAGGTGGTAAAAGAATTCCTGCTGCAGTTCCTCAACATGCTGATGCAGGTGGCGAAGCTGCACAAGAACGTGATCATCGTCCCCACGCAAGGCACACTGCAGGCCAACGAGTGGGCCAACGAACTCCACCCCACTTCGGAAGGATTCGACAAAATTGCCGCGAAATTTATCGGGTCTTTACGATCCGTTTTTCCCGGACGAATTTGACGGAAATCATTTTCCGGTATAACTCACTCGCCAGATCGTGTTCGACCCATCGTCGCTCACCAGCAGCGATCCATCCGGCGCGACCGTGATCCCGACGGGCCTGCCCCATACGCGCCCATCCGGCAACACGAACCCCGTCAGGAAGTCCTGATACTCCCCCGAAGCATGCCCGCTCTGGTGCAAGGGTATGCGAATGACTTCATATCCCACGCGCGTCGCTTTATTCCATGACCCGTGTTCCGAGGCGAAAAGATCACCCTTATATTCAGCCGGGAATTTATCGCCCTCGTAGAACGTGAACTCCAGCGACGCATTGTGCGGTTGCAGCAACACATCCGGCACAATCGCTTTGTCCTTCAACTCCGGATGCTTGCCTTCATGCCGCGGGTCCTGATGCCCGCCGATGTACCACCACGGCCATCCGTAAAATCCGCCTTCCTGCACGTGCGTGATGTAGTCGGGCACCAGGTTATCGCCGAGCGCATCGCGTTCATTCACCGAACACCACAATTCTCCCGTCATCGGATTCACCCGGATGCCGCCACCGGCATTGCGAATCCCGTATGCATACACCTTCAACTGACAATTACTCGGATCGCACGCCAGGATGTCTGCCCGATTCTTTTCACTTTCGTGCGTGTCCGGATCGTCCACGTTCGAGGCCGATCCCACGCCCACATACAACGTCTTTCCATCTTTCGAGAAATCCACGGCCCGCGTCCAATGCCCGCCGCCATCCGGCAGATCGGCCACATGCTGGGACGCACCACCCGCCTTCAAGTCTCCCTTGTGATACGGAAACCGCACGATCTCATTCGTGTCGCCGACATACACCCACTGCGGATCCGCTCCCGGAGGATAAAATGCGATCCCGTACGGCTTCTTTAGGCCCTCGGCAAACACGGCTTGCTGCTCCGGCTTGCCGTCCGACGTCAGCCCGCGAAATACGAGGATCTTCCCAGCCTGGCTCTCCGCCAGGAAAATGTCGCCATTGGGAGCGGTTCGCAGCAACCGCGGATTCTCCAGCCCCGAGGAATACATCTCCACTTTGAACCCTTCCGGCGCTATCGGCCATGCATTCTCCGGACGCGCCACCACGTCCGCCCCATTCTCCGCCGACTTGGTTGCGTACGGCTTCGGCAGATCGTTGACCGTGATCTTCCGAGTCGTCCCGGGCTTCTCGTAACGGAAATCGGTAAACGGCGGTTTCGGAGCAGCCGCGTCGACCTTCGACTCGCCACCTTTTTCGGGCTCCGCCGCTGCATGCGCCGACGTTGCCGGCCCCTTGCCCGAAGCCATCGCCTCAACGTAGCTCACGATCTGCCAGCGCTTCTCTTCCGGCAAAAATCCCCACGCGGGCATGCCGTTGTCCGTGCTCCCCTTGGTGATGAACCAGAACACTTCCCCGGACGTCACTCCCTTCAACTTCCCGTCCACCAGCGATGGCACGTTGCCCGTCCCCTGCAGCACCTTCCCGTGGCAAGACAGGCAATTCCGCGCATATAAGGTCTTGCCCGCGTCCACCGCAGCAGCCTGCCCGGCATAAGGATTTTTCATCGCCTTCGCCGAAGCCGGCGCATCCCGAAACGGACTATCATCCGCACGCAAAACCGCCGCAGAAATCAGACACATCAAGACCGCCAAGCCAATCCACTTGCCATTCCAACGCATAGGGGGATCCTCGCAGAAAAGTTTCTTACCTAGATTATGCCTCGAATCGAGCGCTGTGACGCGAACCTCGACCGGCACCATGACCAGCGTAAGAAAAGAAATGCTTCGTCGTGCTAACAGCATTATACTTCCGCGATATGTCAGCTGTT
>JASLEQ010000052.1 GCA_030151135.1 Candidatus Sulfotelmatobacter sp.
CATCGCCCTGGTCTTTGGGTTTGTTCGAAGTCTTATCAGGGGATACTGCGAAATGTCCAACGATGGAAACATTGGCAGAGCCTTCCGGAAGCGTGAACCTGTAATAGCGGAAGTTGTGCGCAGATATCGAAAACGGGGTTACCAGGATCGGATCATCGTGTTTCCAGCCGACCATCTCCTGCATGCCTTGCGCGAACGGGTCGTCACTGATTGCGACCCAGCTAATCAGTCCCAACAGAAGCCCGACGAGGAGCCAGAGGAAAATATGTCGCCTGGGGCGCGACTCTCCACGTGCTCGCTGAGGCTTGGGCTGTGGCATCGCAACGGAATCTTTTAGAACCACCGCCGTAGGCTTGCCGCATTTCAGGCAGAACTGAGCATCATCGGGCAAGAGGGCGCCGCATTTGCTGCAACCCAGAATGATTTTCGGGGCGGACACAGTCGCTTCGATCGGCATACACACTCACTGCCCAGGGCGGTGGGCTCAGAATTCGGGTTTTCAAAAACGTGGCTTGGAGGCGTCCAACTCACCTAGGAGCCTCACAGTCGGCTACTGGGATCGCTGTATTGCAACTTGCTGCAAATCTTAGCACAGCTTTTCCCAATTTCGATCCCGAAAAAGGTAAGTTATCCAACGGTAGTAACCCGCAGGCTGCGGACCGCGACATAGGAAAGGGCGAGCACCGTAACCAGCATGGCGCCCCATAGCACAGCCTTGTGCCGCTCAGACCACGGTCGCTCGTCAGGACGTGGCTGATGGAAAGGATTCGGCGAATCCGGACCTAACCCGGCGACTGCTGGCTGCGCTTCCGCACGGAAGAATCGCGCGTAGTCGTAAACGGGCGGTGCAAGTTTCTCGTCGCCATAGTAGAGCTTCAACCCCGTTCTGCCGTTGGGATCGAAGTAAACTCGGTGCTCGGTCACCTGGGGCTGAACTCTTTCGATGGCGAGGGCGGGATTATCGGCGTTGTCGATCGTGACGGTGACCGGACCGGACACTCCGGCGAGCGGAACCGCCAAGTGCTCATCGGTGAAGAGTGTTCCTTGGCGGCTGATACGGACGCGGCTGATATCGCCGGTCCCAAGGCGCACGCCTTTGCCATCGTCAACGGTGACGCTGCGGCGGAAATTGACTTGGGAGGCAACCACTTCGAAAGCGATCTGACTGACAGGAAGATGATCGGGCAGATTGCAGATGACGATTGTGCCTCGGTCTTTCTGCTGAGGAGCGGCACAGGAACCGATTGGAGTCCACGAAGCCTGCTGATCGTGCTGCTGATAAACGCCCGCGCTCTTCACATCCTGCGGACGAACTCCGGCGGAAATTTTCACATGCAGGAAGCGGAAATTCGAAGATGGCAGCTTGAGGAGAGAATTGGAGCCGAGTCGTTCTTTACTGAAGTCATAGACAGTCGAAGCGGGAAGCTCGACGCTGGCTGCCCTGCCCGGCCCATCACCTCCCGAGATTGAGGCCGTTCCTACGAAATCGTGCGCATCGAGCCGTAGACGGATGCGGTTATACTCCGCCGTGCCCTGCATATCAAGATCGAACTCAGTGTGACCCGAAACTGTCCCCAGATTCAGGATCTTCACGTCGACTTCGTCGGAAGCAACGCCTTCCCGCTGCTCGGACAGGGCGTATTGCACCGGCGATTGGCCGTCATACAGGCGGAGGTCGCCCAGGTCCGAACGAGAGTGACGCCAGATTTCCTCGTCGATCACGAAATAATTCTGCTTGCCGGGATCCGACACATGTACTTCACGCGTGAGGGCGAAATATCGAATGGCTGGCGGCGGAGGGCCTGGCATATCCGCTAGCACGGTGATCAGGGCGAGAGCAAGGGCCAGCCTCATATCTAGGTGGATCCTCCAGCGGACGTCTTTGCCGCAAGCTTCAGCCAGCCTCGCTGGTAAACAAAAGAAATGGCCAGCAGCAGCGCTCCCAGCACAATGAAGCTGATGATGCGGTACTGACGGTCGAGTTCCGACACGTCGTAGACAAAGACCTTCGCAATCGTGGCCGCGATAAGCACCAGCGCCTGCCAGCGGACGAATGCGCTGCTGCGCGCGAAACCGATGATCATGAGCATGGCGCCGGACGCCATCCACAGGGCCGAGTACGTGAAGTCACGCTCAATCTGTATGCGGTGCATTTCAGTCCAAGCCGCCTGCCAGTGGCTCGCAGCACTTGGACGGTAGGGCGTGATCTGCCATGTGAAATAGTCGGAAACTTCAAGCGTGAGAGCAATCAAGGCAAGAACATTGAGGGACACGAGGGCCACAGCGGCGACGGTACGCGCGGAGTCGTCCACCCGCTGGGAGGCATACCAGGCAACTGCGCCAAGCACCGCAACCGCAATGGCATAGGTCGCCATGCGCATGTTAAAGAGCAGCTGCGTGCTGTGGAAGTTATCGAATACCAGGAGGCGAAACACGCCCAGAGCCAGAGCGCCAAGCGCGAATACGTTCAGGAAATCGGAGTGAATTCGGTTTGCGACCCAGAGCAGAACTCCAGCTTCCACGAACCAACCGATCGTGATCCAGTGAGCGTCCAGGCGAATCGGAATTGCGATCGTGATGAAACCGATAGCAACGGCCAAGTGCAGGAAATAAAGGATCTGCGAAGTACCGGGGCTGAGCTTTCTGGCGTGCACTTGCCGGCTCAAAAGTAAGTAGACGGCAGCCAGAGCCAGCGCAAACCACGCCATCAAGGTTTTGTCGATTTCCTCGATCATGGCGTAAGCCTGCAGAAAATAAACACCGGCATTCACGAACGCTAAGACGGCAGGAATCGACGCGAGCAGAGCATGCTCATTCGACGGCTGGAGCGTCACTAAGGGCACGATCGCGAAGATCGCAAAGAACAGGGTCGCGAAACCCAGCGTCGGTCCGAGTTGAGCCCGCGTGTAGAACGTGGAGTACCAGCCGATGTAGAGCACCAGCGTACCGGCATAGCTCATTACCAGCAGGCGCCGCCAAGGTTTGAAGGTCACGAGTGCCAAGGTGGCGACGTCAAGAACCCCAACGTATGCGAACAGTGCGACTTCGCGATTCTGCCCGGTTGAAAGTAGCAGCGGAGTGCTGAAGCCGCCGGCAAGTGCGAACGCGGCGAGAATCTGGGCGTCCTGCGCAAGCGCCATCGCAGCGGTTGCAGCCGTGACTGCCAGCATCATCACAAACACCACGCCGCTCGGGACCAGACTGTAAACCTGGAACGCAGCCCAGAGCGACAGGTACAGCGCTCCGATCCCGACCGCCTTAAGGGAATAGGAGAATGCTTGATACCCTTTGGCGCGGAAACGCTCGCTCCAGAGCACAATGCCGATCCCCGCCAGCAACCCGATCGCGACGCGTCCGGTTGGGCCGATCCAGTTACTGTCGAAAGCGAACTTGAGAAAGTAGGAGATTCCGATCAGGAGGGCGGTGATTCCGATCCGGTTCAGCCAGTGCGAGCCGATGCGGGATTCGAGGTCGGCGTCGGGGTGCGATATCCGCGCTTGCGAAGTAGCAGCCCGCGGAGAAGCGAGCGGGGCTGGCGGCTTTGGAGGAGGTGGGGGCGCAGCACTTTTTCCAGTTTCACCAGGCGTGCTTTCCGCGCCCGGATGGGCGAGAGGGGCCGTCCTCGTCTGTTCTGCCAGCGCAGGAGCGGGCGCAGATTTCTGCTCTGGCACGGGAGCCTGCGGCTGCATCGCGAGCTTCTGCTCGATGCGGTAGACGCGCGCCGTCAGCTCGGCAAGCAGGTGCCGGATTGCCTCGAGGTCATTCTGGGACTTGTCCATACTGGACGAGGAAGCTGGACAGGAGATTATCCGCCAATCGGATCAGGGCTGCACGCTGTTTTTGTCCGCTGGAGTTACTAATGCGCTCCCGTCAAGGCCGAGTTGTTTGGCGATCGGATTCAAGGCTTCGATGCAGAATTCGATGTGTTCGTCGAGGTCGACTCCGAGATCCTTCGCGCCGTTGATGATGTCGTCGCGATTCACCTTGCGGGCAAAGGCTTTGTCTTTCATCCGCTTGCGCACCGATTTCACGTCAACGTCCGCGAGCGACTTGCTGGGCTTGATCAGCGCGACCGCCGTGATGAATCCGGCGAGTTCGTCACAGGCGAAAAGGGATTTCTCCATTGGCGTGTCTCGACTCACGCCTGAGTACTCGGCGTGCGACATGATGGCGCGACGGATTTCGTCGGAGTACCCGCGCTCCTTCAGGATCTCGTTGCCTTTGTAGGGATGCTCTTCGGGGGTTGGGAACTTCTCATAGTCGAAGTCGTGGATGAGTCCGACAAGTCCCCAGAGTTCTACGGCTTCAGGAGAGCCCCCGCCGAACTTCTTCGCGCAGGCGCGCATGCAGGCCTCGACGGCGAGGGCATGCTTGCGCAGGCTCTCGGATTGGGTGAACTCGGTTAAAAGTTGCCAGGCTTGTTCGCGGGTATGAATGGCTTCCTCCCAGAGAACTGTGGCTCGACAAGCATTAGCAATTTTATGTCAACCGTGGACAAATACCCAGTTCCGGATTGCCGAACGTCCACTCCGTAGCTGAAGGCGGCGGTCTCTCCGAGTCTTCCTATTGCGTTCAGCT
>JASLEQ010000090.1 GCA_030151135.1 Candidatus Sulfotelmatobacter sp.
CAAGAGTCTTACTTCCATTCCGGGAAGTGAGAATTCCTTCCATTCCGCTAAGGGCGCCGCTCAGAACTCGCACGCGTTGCCCGATTTTCAAAAACGGGTACGGGGTCCACTCGGTCGTCCCCTCCACCAAATTGCGAACAGCATCGATCTGTTCGCGTGGAATGGGCGAGCCTTCGCCCTGGCTGCCGACCAGTCCCAGCACGCCGCCGACCCGGAGCACGTGTAATCTCTCGGCGCGGTTGGGCGCAAACTTGGCAAACACATAGCAACTGAACAGCGGCAGTTCCACTTGCTTCTTGCGGTCACTCCATCGATGCACTTCTGTCACGATGGGCAGGAACGTTTCTACGCCCCGTTCTCCCAATCTCTGAACCACCTGCTTTTCATGACGGGGCCGTGTATGGAGCGCATACCATTCAGATTCTGTCGCGGCGATGGTAGCGGCATTGAACGATTGCCAGAGTACTTCGTTTGTGGCCATAGCTTCGCCCTCTGAGTCACATCCCGTGACCCTTCCAAATTCAAGAAAAGACGGTTTTACTGCTACCGCGAAGAGTCGATCGCGGAACTCAATCGAGCTGCTGAAGGGGGAGATCTGGTTCGGCTCGAGTACTAATTACGCCTGGGACATAAACTTATTTCGGCTCGCCGGGGGGGAAATCTTGCCTATTGCCAGCTTTCTTGCAGCAAGATTGGCATCACCTTGTAAACCCTACTAAGTATGTAGACATTGTAATATAAAATTTTCTCCGCTGTCAACTGCATTACAGACAGCCTTGCACGCTATTTTTGTAAGTACAAACGCCGAGGCTGCCATACTCTGATGGAGCTACAAACCTCAAAGCTGCGCGAAAGATCTCACCACGAGATCCTTTAGGGGAGGAAATCCGCAACAAACGGGGAAAAGAACACTCGCCACTTCACCAAGCTATTTCGTGTCATGGTCTGCAAAAACCTGCGCCACGACTATCGTGAACTTTCGGGGGAGAAAGGGACCCAACAAAATTTTCGGATGCTTCGCCCATCAGACAACCTGGACGAAAGCGGGTGGACCGCACTGCGGTAAGAAGTCTCCCTCTCACCGATATCGCAAGTTACAGGCAATTGCAGAATACTGCAAGAAGCACATTGGCCTATTGCGATCCTTCTCCATAATCTTAGGTAACTATGACCCACGACCATATCTTTTCATCTCAGAGATGATCTTCTCAATTTCTGGGTCCCGCAATGCTGCTGTATTGAACGGTCACCACTGTTACGGGGATCTGAGAAATTACACATAACTTAATTGTTTTGTTGTATATACAGAGTAGCTTGGGCGCTCGACTGCCCTTTCCAGCGTGTTATTAAATGGCGCGGGACCCGCCCTGTTAGGTCCTCAAATTGGAGGGTGAATGGGTTTGCAACTGTGTGCGGTCGCCTGCACACTGCGACTCGTCCGCTTGCAGCGCGGTTGCCTCTCGGGTAATATCGGCTTGAGCTCCCAGGCTGCTCTTCCCCCTTTCAATTCAACAGCCAAGAGTTGCAAAAGCGCAAACTCCTGTCGTTCTCAATGAGTGCGCACGCGGCGGAGATTTCGATGATGCGAATCCTGGTCGCTGACAGCTCGCGAATCCACACTCGTTTGCTTGCTGAATCTCTTACAAAAGACAAGAACTTTAAGTTCATTCCCTACGAATCGGAAGGCTCCGGCTTAGCAGCGGCCGCCGCGAACCGCGACATTGACATCCTGCTGATTAGCTCCAATTTAGATGGTAAAGCCGATCGGGGATTCGAAATCCTCGACGAAGTGCGCGGCCAACGACCTGATCTCGTTTCCATTGTCCTGCTCGATTCATCAAAAGACGAAGCGATCTTGCGGGCGTTTCGCGCGGGCGCAAGAGGAGTTTTTGACAAGAACGACCGGCCGGAAATATTGATGAAGTGCATCCGTTGCGTATGTCAGGGTGAAGTATGGGCGGACAACCGCCAACTGGACGTACTCGTTCGCGCACTTGCCAATACTCCTGTCGTCCGCGCCACGAATGCGGAAGGAATGAACCTGCTTTCTGAGCGGGAGATGCAGGTCGTCCGCTGCCTTTCCGAGGGCCTCACCAACCGTGAGATTGCCGAACGATTAAACCTGAGCCAGCACACCATCAAGAATTATCTTTTCCGGGTCTTCGACAAACTCGGTGTATCGAGCCGGGTAGAACTCCTGTCGATGACGCTGACCCGATCTTCCAACAGCCAGGGAGTGGCCATTGGCAAAAAAACTACGCCGTATTCAAGAGAAGAGTCCGACTTAATCGAGGATCTCGCAAAGGCTGGTCTGCCAGCCGCTCAACTAGCTCTCGCGCAGCTGTACCTCGCTCGAAGAAACGGTTCTCAAGATCTTGTCGATGCATATATGTGGTATCTCGTCGCCATTGAACGGGCGGCTCAGGCCAAAGATCTCATCACCAACCTCATGACTCCGGCTCAGATCGAAGAAGCCACACGGAAAGCCGCTGCCTGGTTGCCAATGCGAAATCAGTCTGCGCCCACCACGGAGAAAGTTTCCGTTCCGCTGAAAAATCCGGCCTCTCGCGTTCTCGAGGGGTAAAGGCGGGAGAGCGAATTTCAGTCCAAACCCAGTCTTGAGGAATACACCGCTGAAAGCCTGCCCGACGTCGATTACGTATACAGCTTGATAGGCTGCACGACGCGGGTGATCGCTCCGTTCGGGCTTGGTTGGTCCGGTTTTAACCCGCAACGCAGTGAGGCGAACAGTCCGACCAGCTGACCCACAATGACGTCGAGCACCGGGCGATAGTAATCGGGGAAATTGTCTGGCAGTCCCAGCGACAAGCAATCGTCAACCAGCTTTTCCGCGTCTCCTGGGTTCCCGGCCGTGACCGCAAGTTTCACCCGGCCGAGGCGCTTCCTGTCAATTTCCCTTAACAGATCGAGCTCGTAGCCGCGCCGCCTCGCTTCGCTCGACAGGAACGCGGCAAACAGACACTGTCCATCCACGCTCGACATGGGCCCGTGCCGCAGGCCGAGCGGCGTCTCCGCCAACGTCGTGACCCGTCCCGCACTCAGCTCCACCACTTTCAGCGCACATTCGTCGGCAACCCCACGCAGCGCTCCCGACCCCACGAAACATGCGCGTGTACATCCAAGCGTGGTAACCTGCGCGGCCGCTTGCGCGGCGATCGGAAGAAGCCTCGTTCCGCTTTCTGATAATTGCGACACGATCTGGCCAAAATCATCGAGCCGATCCAAATGCCCAACACACTGGCCTGCCAACAACATGTTGCTGAACGAACTCGTCATCGCCAGCCCGCGGTCATTCACTGAATCATCGAGGACCAGAGTCGTTGCGCGTTCCGGATATTTGGCGCAGAGCTCAGCCATCTGCCCCTCGGCGTTGCATGTGATCACGAGGTGATGAATGTGGCGACGTTGTTCCAGAGCTCGCTCAAGTACCGCTACCCCTTCTGGGCTTTGTCCGGAACGTGAAAATGAAATCCAAAGATAATCCCTCCCTGCCGCGTGGAAGTCATCCAGGTCCGTCAATAGGGTCGTGCTGGGCAATGCCCATGCGTCGCAATTCCAGCATTGACGCAGAAGTGGAGCCAGTGCTCGGCCGCTGTAGTCGGAAGTTCCCGCTCCTACGAGATAAACCGTGGGCGACGCTGTGCTGCCTCGTCCGATCCCGGCTCGCACCAGCGCATCCTGCAGTTGACGCCGCTGGGAAACACATATCTGGTAGGTTTTGATCCACGTGTCGGGCTGCTGCCAGATCTCGCGGGGCGTATGCTCGAGTCCACGCTCGGCGCGCTCCCGCGCCGGCAATTCAAGCAGCGACTGCAATGGGTCACCCACGAAATCCTCCCTCCAAAGACACAGTAGTCTATTACACAGAGTACCCACTTGAAAAGATTTCGAAAGAAAAAGAAATAGCTATCGCAAGAAAACGTTAACCCGCTCGTAACCTCTTCACGAAACGCCAATGTCCTGCAACCACTTCGGGGCTTTGGCAACTAAACTGGATACGCTTCTTTCAGAGGAGAACAGAATGAGCCTATTTCCGCGTTCGCTCAAATTTCTGCTGTTGGCAGGAGCAGTGACCGCTTCTATGGCAGGAATGGCCTGCGAGCATCATTATTATCGCGTCTACGATCCTTATTACACGGATTATCACGTTTGGAACCACGATGAGGACGTCTACTACAATCGTTGGGCCGACGAGACGCACCATGACCCTCACCGCGACTTCCGGAAACTCCCGCCGAACGAGCAAAAAGACTATTGGACCTGGCGCCACAATCACGGCGACCACGATCACGACAATCATCACTAGACAGCGTGCACTGTGAAAAAGGGCCGGGCTCTCACCCCTCAAGGTCGGTGAGGGCCTGCTCGGTCGTTGTCACGCGCGCTCCCAGCCGCTGCCATTCCTTGAGGGTGGCGGTTCCATCCTCTTGCTTCAATGTCTCGATCGCGTCCACGACGACGGCAACGCGCCTGCCTCGCTCGAGCAATCCCTTCACAGCACAATTCACGCAAAACTCGGTAACCACGCCGAAGACTGCGAACTCCGCCCCATCCCCGAGCTTTCGGACGAGTTCGTCGGCATGAAGACTCTGAAATACATCGAGCGTCTGCTTCTCCAGAAGAATTTGCTGGTATTGCGAGAGATTGTCGGGCAGTTTCGCCTCGGGCGTATTTTCAATCCGTGCGACGTTGCTGGCGAGGGCTTGCGCAACCAGTTCAGAGCCTGGCTCGCCCTTGATGCAATGCGGCGGAAAGCTCCGAAACTCCGGGTCCTGCGGCGAGTGGAAATCGCCGCTGGATATCAATAGAACGTTTCCTCGCCGCGCGGCATCCACCAGTCTGTCAACGTTAGGCAGCAGCTTCTCGGCTCCGGGAACGTAAAGATGCCCCCCGGGCAACACGAAATCCCGCTGCACATCCACTTCCCAGAAAATGTAATTACGCGAAACCATCTTGCCGCCGGGGCATAATTTTCGATTAGAACACGTTTGGACTCGTACCCGCACTCTGATCTAATCTGGCGGACGAGATTGCGCATGATTTCCACCCTCAATATCTCAGGAGATACTTCGCATGAGTTTCTACACCGCGTGTCGCTGGCGTACCGTTCTGTGGCTCGCAATGGTAATGTCTCCGCTACTGACGTGTCTCGCCCAAACTGCCATTCCTGATTGGTGTCGAGCCCTTCCGCGTCCTGCTTACAAAACACTCGAAAGGGTAGCGGTGAACGATCGGTGGTTCGAAGTGTATAAGCCAGCTGCCGGTGTTTTCGCCATCTATGAGCCGCATCAATCGGAGGAAACAATTGCCTATCTGATTACGGGCCAGGAGCGCGCGCTACTGTTTGACACAGGCATGGGAATTGCCGACATCAGAAAGATCACGGCCGGGCTGACCAACTTGCCCATCGTAGTTCTGAATTCGCACACCCACGATGATCACGTCGGCGGCAATTGGGAATTCCAAACGATCTATGGAATGGACACCGACTTCACCCGTCAAAACGCCCGCGGATCAAGGGAAGATGCGCAAGCGGAGATTGCTCAGGGAGAGATTTGCGGTTCGCTGCCGCCAGGATTCGATCCGAGCTCATATCAGACGCGCCCCTGGAAAATCACCCGCTACATTCGTGACGGGGAACGCCTTGAGTTGGGCGGGCGAACCATCGAGGTTCTCGCGACTCCAGGCCACACGCCAGACGCTATTTCTCTCCTAGATCGCTCGAATGGCCTTCTATTCACCGGAGATACCTATTACCCGGGACCAATCTGGATTTATCGTCCGGAGACCGACCTCGATGCCTATGCCCGATCCATTCGACGTCTCGCCAATCTTGCTCCGCAGGTCAAGCTTGTTTTGGGAGCGCACAATGTCCCGGTTGCGGACCCCAAAGTCTTGCCTGAACTCGTTGAGGCGTTCGACGCAGTCCGTGCGGGCAAGGTGAAATCCGTACCAGACTCCCCCGGCCGCGTACGGTACAAAGTTGGCGAGATCGTATTCCTGATGCGCAGTCCACAAAAGTGAACTGTTCTGAAACGAGCGCAGCTCCAACAGAGAATCGCAACTCCGCCGCAACCAGCCCGGAAATTATCTCGACTGTACCCTGGTACTCTGGTATATTGGTACGCATGCAACACTCCAACCTGGAGATTGAGCGGGTTCAGACAGGCGTGCGAATGGAGAAACGCCTCCTGAAGGTGCTAAAGGCATTCGCCGAGTATCACGACATGACACTTGGAGATGTTCTCGAAGGCATCGTGCTTCACGCCTTTGATGGCAAGACCCCATTCAGCCCCGCGTCGCTCGAGAAGATTCGTGATCTGAAGAAGTTCTACGAGCTCGATCTTGATTCCTCGGCGAGCCATCGATTGAAAGAGATCAGGTCCAAGTCGCTAAACAAGCGAGGGGAGGCATGAGCATCATGAACTCGAAATGTGGAATGACCGTCCTCCGCCTATCTTTGGGAATTGTTGTTTTGATTCAAGCCGTGATGTTCGTCTTGCCTGGCGCCGCGCATGCCTTCGCGCAGACGCACATGCCGGGCTTCATCCGGCTAGTTCTCGGCTTCGGAGAAATTGCCGGATGCATCCTCCTCCTGATCCCTGGGACCGCCGTTCGTGGTGCTTGGCTGCTGCTGGCGGTTTTCGTTCTGGCCATCCTTCTGCACCTGCTGCATGGACAATATGGCATTGGGAACGTCGTCGTGTACGCCGCCGCAGCATTTGCGATCGCGGTAGGAAAATGACCATTCCCCCTAACGCCGCAGAAATGACAACCGTATTCACCTCGATGACCAATTCTGAGGTCATATCCTGTTTCGAAAACGACCAACTGCCGGGCGAGTTTCATCATGCCGATCACATCCGGCTTGCGTTCGCTTTCCTGTCCGAGTATCAGCCGCTGGACGCTCTGCGCGGATTTTCAGAGGCCCTGCGACGCTATGCCGCAGCACGGGGGCAAGCGCAGCGGTACCACGAGACCATCACGTACTCGTATTTCTTCTTGATTCGGGAGCGCATCGCGCGAACTGCTCCGGCTAGTTGGAATGAATTTGAAGCAAGGAACCCCGACCTGTTTCAATGGAAGCCGGGAATTCTCGACCGGTATTATCGCGAATCTACCCTGCAATCAGAACTTGCGCGCGCCGTCTTCCTCTTTCCCGATAAGCTTGCCGAACTCTGATACTCTGTCCGCTGCCTTTTGCGCATCGAGTGCGTCCAATATACATGGTCCGACCAATACTGATTACCGTCCTTGTGACTTCCACTTTCTTGCACGCCCAAAGCGTTCGCGACGGCGGAGAGCTCCTTCGTGCAATGCACAGCCGCTACAGTTCTTCGTGGTATAAGACCGTCACCTTCGTACAGAAAAGCACCACCTATAAGCTCGATGGGACCAGTTCTTCGGAAACGTGGTATGAGGCCGCTTCACTCCCTGGCAAGTTGCGCATTGATGTAGGTCCGGCCAGTGATGGTAAGGGATACGAGTTCGATAACGGAAACCTGACTGTCATCAAGGACAACAAAGTCATCGCAACCCGTAAAGACTTAAATATCCTGCTGGTCCTCGGCTTCGATGTATACCGGCAGGACCCCGAAATCACCATCAAAGTCGTGCAGGACGAAGGATACGATCTCTCGAAAATCCACGAAGAAGACTGGGAAGGGAAACCGGCCTACGTCGTCGGCGCAAATAAAGGTGATCTGAAGCCAAAACAGTTCTGGATCGCAAAGGACACCTTACTTTTCCTGCGAGTAATCGAACCGACGCGCGCAGATCCCACCAAGGTCAACGACATCCGCTTCATCCACTACCAACCTTTAGAAGGTGCCTGGATTGCCGCGGGCGTAGAGGTCTACTCGGAAGGGCAAAAGGTCTTCTCTGAGGACTACTCCGATATCAAAGCGAATGTGAGCCTCGACCCCGGGACGTTTGACCCCTCGAAGTTTGCGAATACCCACTGGGAAAAATAAAACGCGGATTCAGAGTGACGGCGACCCAGACCCTTGCGACTGGAAGTTGAATGCTGGATTAGAAGAGCCAAAGTTGTTGACCTGCCTTTGTAGTCCGCCTTTTCGGCGACACCGCCCTGCCGCCGAGAGAGTCGGATATCGCCTTCTCGTGGGCGATTGCTCTCTTAAAATCGGCCTGCGGAGCTCTTCTCTGCTCAATGCCTTCCACGAAGCGCCCGAGTCGCCGCAGCCCGTCAACTTTTTCTGTCTCGCCGATCTTGGCCGCTTCCAAAGAATTTTGCAGGATTTTGATGGTGTCGTCATAGGTCTTCAGTGGCACGGGAAACGGATGTCCATCCTTGCCGCCATGAGCAAATGAAAAGCGGGCCGGATCGGCAAATCTTGTCGGCGTTCCGTGAATGACCTCCGCGACCAATGCCAGCGACTGCAGCGTGCGCGGTCCTAATTTTTCCAAAAGCAGAAGTGATGCGAAATCACGAAAATCTCTTTCATATGCCGCCGCCAGTACCGCCCCCAGCCGCTTGAGGTCCACGTCGACCTCGTGCACATCGTGATGCCGTGGCATCGTCAGCTTTCGTAATTCTCCGACCATCGAATCCGGCCCAGTTCTGCTGATTTCCAGGATCGCCTGCTGCGCCGGACCCGCAGGCGCGGCAACCAGATTCATGATCTCGCCCTGATGTTCCCCGACTACTGCGGTGTGCGGCTCCATCGTGAAACTCTTGACCGTTGCAGAGTGCCAGTGATACCGCCGTGCCAATCCCGTTCCGTCGTTCAACCCTTGTTGGACGATCGTCCACTCTCCTGACGCATTGAGCACAAACCCGTGAAGATAGATCTGGAATCCGTCAGCGATGGCGTTGTTGTCGACGCGGGCGGTCAAGCGGCTGGCGCGGACAAGGGATTCGCCATCCAACCCGGTGCGATCGGCATAACTCCGTAATTCGTCCGGCGTGTTTCGCGAGTGCCTTCCGCGCCCGCCGCAAACATAGATTCCCAGTTCGCGGCTGCGAGGATTCAAACCTCGCTTCAAGGCTCCTAATACCGAAGTCGTTATCCCCGAAGAATGCCAATCCATGCCCATGACGCTGCCGAGAGCTTGGAACCAGAATGGATCGGACAGCCGGGAGAGGAAAGCCGAAGTACCGTAATTGAGAACCACGTGTTCGGAAATGGCTGTGCCTAGCAGCGTCATGCGGTCGGCCAGCCATTTGGGGACACTTCCGCCATGAAGAGGAAGGTCGGCGATGCCCGAACGCTGCATCTGTTTATTGTAATTCTGAAGCACTCAAAGCCTGAACTTAACCTGCGGCGCCATCCTGCTCCGCTGTAGAATATCCGCATCTTTCCGGACTCAGACAAAGGAAACATCTATGATTCACTTCAAAGTCAACGGCTCCGCGCAAGCATTCGATGGCGATCCGGAGATGCCGCTGTTGTGGTATCTGCGCGACATCCTTGGATTGACGGGAACGAAATTCGGCTGTGGTATGGCTCTCTGCGGCTCCTGCACCGTTCTGGAAAACGGTAAAGCGATTCGATCTTGCACCAAACCAATGAGTTCGTTGGCGGGGCATGAGATCACAACCATCGAAGGCATTTCATCGCATGGCCCCAACGCGGTGCAAAAAGCCTGGGCTGAGATCAACGTTCCCCAGTGCGGATATTGCCAGCCCGGGCAGATCATGCAGGCCATTTCCCTTCTCTCTTCAAAGCCGCATCCGAGCGACCAGGACATCGATGACGAGATGGCGGGCAATATCTGCCGCTGCGGAACGTACCAGCGCATTCGGGCCGCAATCCACAGCGCGGCGAAGGAGACTGCATGATCGTAATCGAGAACGTAACCCGCCGCAGTTTTCTTCAAGCAGCTCTCTCCGCCAGCGCGTTTGTGCTGTGCGCAACGAAATCACCCTTCCTGACCGAAGCGGCTGCAAGCGGAATCGGTCCGAGCGCCACGACCGGTATGTGGGGCGGTTCCGTGCCGGCCATTGACGCCACGCCATTTCACCCCAGCATTTTTCTTGGCATTCAACCGGACGGAACCGTATTGATCGTTGCGCATCGCACTGAGATGGGAAATGGAGTTCGCACGAGCCTGCCGCGCATCATTGCCGATGAACTCGACGCCGACTGGGCCCGCGTCAAGGTGATTCAGGGCGATGGAGACGAGCGCTACGGATCGCAAGACACCGACGGCTCGCACTCTGTCCGCGAATTTTTTGACTCTCTGCGGGCAGCGGGAGCCACGGCTCGCCTCATGCTAATTCGCGCCGCCGCTCAACAGTGGGGCGTACCCGAGGCTCAATGCGTCGCCGATCCGCCGCACATCGTTTCCCATAAGGCCTCCAACCGGACAATTGGTTATGGCGAACTCGCAGTCGCGGCGGCAAAACAGCCGGTCCCCTCAAAGGAGGACTTAAAGCTGAAACAACCGTCCGAATGGCGATACATCGGCAAGCCTGCTCCGGGATATGACGTCGTCGACGTCTGTGCTGGAAAATCGACGTATGGCATGGACGTGCGCCTGGACAACATGCTCTATGCTGCGATCGCCCATCCACCGGTCCTTGGCGGGAAGGTGAAAACGGTTGACGATTCCGCAACGTTGCAGGTGAAAGGGGTAGCTAAGACCATCCCTATCGATCCTTTCGTTCCTCCTCACCACTTCCAACCCCTCGGAGGAGTAGCGGTCATCGCCGATAACACGTGGTCTGCATTTAAAGGTCGCGACAAACTCAAGATCGAGTGGGATAACGGTGCCAATTCGACCTATACATCCAGCGATTACAAGAAAGAACTGCAACAAACCGCGCGGCAACCGGGCAAAGTCGTGCATACCATTGGCGACCCTGATGCAGAATTCGCCAAGGGCGCTAATGTGATCGAGGCGGAGTACTATGCGCCCCATCTGGCGCACGCTTCGATGGAGCCCCCGGTGGCGACGGCTGCGGTTCAAGGCGAGAAAGCAACCGTCTGGTCGCCGACGCAGAACCCGCAGGGAGTGCAGGAGGAAGTTGCAAAGGCGCTCGGCGTAAAGAAAGAGAACGTCACCTGCCACGTCACTTTTCTGGGCGGCGGTTTCGGACGCAAATCCAAGCCTGACTACGCCGTCGAAGCAGCCGTGCTCTCGAAGAAAACTGGCAAGCCCGTGAAGGTTGTCTGGAGCCGCGAAGACGACATCAAGTTCGACTACTACCATTCCGTCGCAGCCATGTACATCAAGGCTGCCGTCGACCAGAAAGGCATGCCGAAGGCTTGGCTCCAGCGCTCGGTGTTTCCGTCTATCTCCTCCACTTTCGACAAAGACGCTGTCTACGGCAGTGCCGGCGAAATGGCTCTCGGATGGAATGTGATCCCGTTCGACGTGCCCAATTTCCGTTCTGAGAACGGCAAGGCTGTGAATCATGTTCGCATCGGCTGGCTGCGCTCCGTGGCCAACGTTTATCACGCATTCGCCGTGCAATCCTTCGCAAACGAGCTCGCCTACGCGGCTGGACGCGACCCCTACGATTACCTCCTCGCTTTGCTTGGATCAGGAAAAACAATGGAAGCCGATCAGCCGAAAGAGATCGCCGGCAAGTATCCCTATGACACGGTTCGTTTGCGGCGTGTAGCCGAAATGGCGGCCGAAAAGGCTGGATGGGGCAAACGGAAGCCGGGCGATGGCTGGGGCATGGGCATTGCAGCGCACCGCAGTTTCCTGACCTATGTCGCCAGTGTAGTTGAAGTCGAGGTCGACGGAAACGGCGCAGTCCGCATCCCCCATGTTACGACCGTCCTAGATGCCGGCATCGTCGCCAATCCTGACATGGTGCGCTCGCAATTTCAAGGTGCGGCTGTGTTCGGCACCAGCCTGACCCGCACTGGAGAAATCACTGCGACTAATGGCGTCATCGACCAATCCAACTTCCACGATTATCAAGTCGCTCGCATGAACGACGCGCCCGTCCATGTGGATGTGCATATCGTGGAAAGCAGTGCGCCGCCGGCTGGCATCGGCGAACCGGGCGTTCCTCCCATAGCTCCGGCAATCTGCAACGCCATCTACGCCGCTACCGGGAAACGCGTCCGCGAGCTGCCACTGACTCGGAACGGCTTTGCATGAGAAAAGGGGAGCTGCCGCGGTGGCTCCCTTATTTCCAAAGCAATAACCTTACCGTTTATCCTCCCACGCAAAATCGTGATCGACGCTTCCGGCACCGTCTAGACCGTATCTGCGCCACCCTGCACAGATCTTGCTGAAGGCCAGTCCGGATCCGCGTGGCTGCCAATTCCTTCCTGATGCCACTGTCAGGCGCAATTGACCATCTTCCTCCGCCCTGCTACCGTCATATGTTTGCCTTCTTGCATCGGAAGCCCTGCTGGATTGCGAACCCGACCTTTCGCTATCACTGAAGCCAAGGTCAACGTCCGATTGCTTAGAACGGAGATTCCTTCATGCCTGCCATTAAATTCCGCGGTGTCGACTTCATTCAATACGATTCCCTGCTGACCGACGAAGAGCGGTTGGTCCGCGACACGACCCGTCAATTCATCGAAGACAATCTGATTCCGATCATCGAGGAATGCAATCGAGCCGGACGATTCCCGCGCGAGTTGGTTAAGCCGATGGCAGAGCTTGGATTTTTTGGCGCGTCGCTCAAAGGGTACGGCTGCGCCGGTATGGGTAACGTCGAATACGGGCTTATGACGCAGGAACTCGAACGCGGTGATTCTGGAGTGCGCAGCTTTGTCAGCGTTCAGTCGGGTCTATGCATGTATCCCATCTACGAGTTCGGCAGCGACGAACAAAAAGAGACATGGCTCCCCCCCATGCAAAAGGGTGAGAAGCTGGGGTGCTTCGGCCTGACCGAGCCCGACTTCGGCTCCAATCCCGGAGGCATGCGCACGCGTGCGCGCAAGGTGGGAAACGAGTACGTCATCAACGGCGAGAAAATGTGGATCACCTCCGGCACCATCGCGGACGTCGCTGTCATCTGGGCAAAAGTCGAAAACGAAAAGGACCGTGTCCGCGGCTTTCTCGTAGAGACCGATCGTCCCGGCTTCAAGGCGGACGACATCCACGGCAAATGGTCGTTGCGCGCCTCCGTCACCTCTGGCCTGTCTCTGCAGGACGTCCACATACCGGAATCGAATTTGCTTCCCAAAAGCGGCGGCCTGCGCTCGCCTCTCATGTGCCTTAACCAGGCGCGGTACGGAATCGCCTGGGGAGCGGTCGGCGCTGCGATGGCCTGCTATGACTGTGCTCTGCAGTATTCGTTGCTGCGCAAGCAATGGCGCGATCAGCCGATCGCCTCTCACCAGCTCGTGCAGGACAAACTAACCTGGATGATCAGCGAGATCACGAAAGCTCAGCTGCTGGTCCTGCAGGTCGGACGCTTGAAAGATGCCGGCAAAATTGAGCCGCAGCATATCTCCATGGCGAAGCGCAACAACGTCTGGATGGCATTGGAGTGCGCTCGTATCTCCCGCGATATTCTGGGCGCAAACGGCGTCGCCGACGATTACCCAATCATGCGTCACCTGATGAACCTCGAGTCCGTGAAGACCTACGAGGGTACCCATGACGTTCATTCACTGATTATCGGGCAAAGCGTGACAGGCATTGACGCCTTCTAGATCGCTCAACCGCTAGCCGTAGAGCTCTTGCAGAAGTTCGTAGGCGCGGCGCATGTGCGGTATCACGATGCTGCCGCCCACGACCATCGCTACATTGAGCGCTTCTTCTTGTTCAACGCGATGGACGCCGAGCCTGTACGCCTGTATGGCATGGTAGAAGATGCAGTCATCACATCGCAGCACCGCCGACCCGACTAGTCCCATCAACTCTTTGGTTTTCGCCGGTAGCGCGCCTTCCAGATATGTGTTGTGGTCGATGTTGTAAAAGCGCTTTACCAGGAAATTGTTGGCCTTATCGACGTTTGCGTTCAGCCGCTCGCGCGTATCCAAAAAGCGACGCGCCAGCTCGCTTTTTTCCGAGACATATTTTTCCGTAAAGAGGTAGGTCGGTTCCTTGCGCTCCGGAGTCTGTCGCTCCTGGATCGGGTGTTCGCCATTGCTGCTGGATTCCGTCGTGGTAGTTGGCATTCGCAAATATTAGCACCAAGGCGCGGCCCGAGAAGCAATCCCTGCCACTTCACGATTTAAGCTGTCGGTTTGTCTCGCGGAGGTTCCACGGCCATGAACTCATGGGCAAATCGCGCAGCATAGCCCTCCAGCAAAGTCGGGATGCGATGCGGATCGGAAGACTTCAGAATCAACCCCGCATGATGATGTTTCCTGATCCGCAGCACGATCTCTGGATCGTTGTAGGCTGATGTTTCCGGATCCTCCTGTCGCGCGAGAGATAGAATCGCGCCCGCATAATCTTCTCGCGCCGGCGGGAGCTTGTAGATCCCGCCCTCGCCCGCAAGCTCAATGCGCGCCCACTCCCGCCAGAGATTAATCCCAGTCGCAGCCTCCACCATCTCGTTGATATAAGCTCCGCCCACGCGCGCCGCGCACTCCAGAAAATAAAACTGCCCATCACTGTGTGCGCGGATGAATTCCGCATGCGCCACTCCGCGCAGCAGACCTAAGGCCCCAATCAGTTCAAGATTGATATTCCGCAAAGCTCGGTCTTCTTCGCCTCCGCGAGGCACAGTGAATGTTGTAAACACTCCCCCATGCGCCACGTTCATCGGAGGTTTCCCGTACTTGCTCACGTTAGCAAAAACTACATCCCTCTCCGAAACCACCGAGTCGACGTGGTACACGTCCCCGGGCACAAACTTTTCAACCAGATAATTCGATTGCTTGTCTCCGAGTTGCTCGAGCAGAGGCCAGAGTTCCGGCTGTGAACTGAACTTCTTAATTCCAATGGCGGACGCTTCCTGCCGTGGCTTGAGCACCCATGGTCCAGACACGTGATCGAGGTAGTACTGAATGTCCCCATGATTTACGACAGGAACAAAATCGGGCACACGAATTTGGCGATCCAGCGCTCTCATGCGCATCGCCAGTTTGTCCCGGAAATAACGCATGGTCGTGAGTCCCATGCCTGGAATGCGCAAATGCTCGCGTAGCGTGGCAGCCGTTTCCATATCGAACTCATCGAGGGCGACAATGCGGTCAATTTTTTCCTTGCGCGCCAGGTGTGTCACCGCCTTCACGATGTCATCCAGAGGAATCTCTTCGGGCAGGTAGTAGGTGTCATCCAGGCTTTCATGCGGCCAGTCCGCGTCACGCAACTTCTCGGCTGTCAGCAGGAGCACGCGGCATCCTGAGCGCTTGCACTCGCGCATAAACTCCTGCCCTTTTTCGTACGTTGTGATGCAAAGGAAGGTTAGTGGTCGTGATTCAGGCATAGTGCGGCTCAGATCAGGGATGGAGAATACCATGCTCCCAAGACTTGAATCCTTTATCGACAAAATCGATTGGGTGAATCCAGTATTTTCATCCTCCCGGCAATTGCTGTATAGTCTCAACCCGGCGCATCACATTTTTCGGCGCCATGGGAGACGGTGAATGGCGACGCAAACACGACCGGAAGGCAAGGCCCGCACATTCGGGGAGAACATCGAGAGCGATCTGGCATCGCGCTTCTTGCGCGTGGTAGAAGTCGCGGCCATCGAATCGGCTCGCACGATGGGTCAGGGCGCCCGCAAGCTCAGCGATCAGGTTGCCACCGAAGCGATGCGCCGCACCATGGACTCCATCCCCATGCGTGGCACCATCGTCATCGGCGAGGGCGAGCGCGATGAGGCTCCCATGCTCTATATCGGCGAGAAGGTCGGCGCCGAGTTCCCAGACGGCACCGAAGTTCCAGAAGTTGACATCGCGGTCGATCCCCTCGAGGGCACCAATCTTTGTGCCATGGGCGCTCCTGGCTCCATCACGGTTTTGGCAGCGTCAGAGCGCGGCGGCCTCCTGAACGCGCCGGACTGCTACATGGAGAAAATCGTCGTTGGACCTTCCTGCAAAGACGCCGTTTACCTGGACGCTCCGGTCTCCCACAACCTTAAGAATATTGCCCGGCGCCTCGATCGCGATGTCGAAGATCTCGTCATCATGGTGTTAGATCGTCCGCGGCACGAAAAGTTGATTTCCGATATCCGCGCAGCCGGCGCACGAATCCGGCTGATTGGGGACGGTGACCTCTCCGCCGGAATCGCCGCAGCCGTCATCGGAACCGGCGTCCATGCAGTCATGGGATCCGGTGGTGCTCCCGAAGGCGTCATCACTGCGGCCGCCGTGCGGTGCCTCAACGGCTACATGCTCGGACGCCTCATCGTGAAACCAGATCAGGAAGAGCGAATCGAACGCATGGGAATCAAAGACAAGAACCGTATCTATGAAGCCGAAGACCTCGCTCCCGGCAAGCAGATCATCTTCGCCGCAACCGGAGTTACCGACGGCGCACTCATGAAGGGAGTTCGCTTCTTCGGCGAAGGCACACGCACTTCATCGGTGATCATGACGCTGCGCACCGGAAAAGTGCGCTTCGTCGACAGCATTCACCTCGAGAAGGGCCCGGACTTCAAAGTGCGTTTCTCGTAAGCTTTTCAAAACTCACTTTAAGTATTCCGAATTCTTCTTCAATTCTTCCGGAATCGGCGGAAACGGCGGCCACTCCTGCGAATAGCCCTTGAGCAATGGCGTCGCGACCTCCTCGCGGAGCGTGCCATCGTGCACAACAAACTTATGCGGATGCCCCGCTGAATAACCTTCCCACAGGCTTACGCCTGCATAGGCCCCATCTTTGCGCAGCACATAATAGGTCATATCCATGAAGCGAAGTTTGTTCATGTCGCCGTTGTAATTGCGCACAATGCGCTTCAGCGCGTCTGTACCTGCTTCCTGTGGCGACATCCCATGCCGCATGTTCTCAACAATGGTGTGCGCTCCGGCAACTTTGATATTTTCTTCCCCGCTTCCGGTCGCACCCGCGGAACCCACGTCCTGGTCGGTATAGCAACCCGCCCCAATAAGGGGTGAATCGCCTACGCGCCCGGGCAATTTGAAGGCCAGGCCGCTCGTCGTGGTGATGCCCGACATCTCTCCTTTTT
>JASLEQ010000101.1 GCA_030151135.1 Candidatus Sulfotelmatobacter sp.
ATCCTTCGCTCCGGCTGAAAGGCGCCTGCGCTCAGGATGACGGCGGTCGAGAGGGATGCAAATGTGAACGGATCCAAGGGAGATTCGTTCGCTCCGGCCGCGGATGCGGTCCCGCGCGGGATCCCTTCGCCTCCGGCCGCGGGTACAGTACGCGCGGGATCCTTCGCTCCGGCTGAAAAGCGCCTGCGCTCAGGATGACGCCGGTCCGGAAAGGGTGCTTGGGGGAATGGATGCGCGAGATGTGATCGGCAACGTCAACACTGCGCGCGGGATCCCTTCGCCTCCGGCCGCGGGCACAGTACGCGCGGGATCCTTCGCTCCGGCTGAAAAGCGCCTCCGCTCAGGATGACGGCGCTGAGAGACGCGATGTGAACAGATCGGCCCGCGTGGGTAGGCGCAGATGTCCGAACTTATTTGAGCTGGCGGATTCGCTCTTGCAGGAACTGGCGCTCTGGTTCCTGTTGGGTAAGGGATACGGCTTTCTCATAAGAGGAGCGGGCTTCCGCCGTCCTGCCTAGCCTGCGGCAGAGATCGGCGCGTGCGGAATGCGCGAGGTAGTAATTTGCCAAGTCACCCTGCTGGAGGAGCGCGTCGATTTGCGCCAGGCCGGCCTCGGGGCCGTCGTGCATGGCGATGGCTACGGCGCGATTGAGGTGTACGACCGGCGAGGGCTGGATTCGCACCAACTGGTTGTAAAGCGAGACGATCTGTCCCCAATCGGTTGCAGCGGCCGATTTCGCTTCCGCGTGGACAGCTGCAATCGCGGCTTGCAGTGTGTAGACACCGAAGCGGCGCGACTTCAAAGCTTCCTGCAACCATGTCACTCCCTCGGCGATTTGCTGCCGGTTCCAGAGGGAGCGGTCTTGATTCTCGAGGAGGATCAAGTCTCCGGCGGGAGAGGTTCGGGCGGCGCGACGGGATTCCTGAAGCAGCATAAGGGCAAGGATGCCCATGGTCTCGGGATCTGGGCGGAGCTGGTTGAGGAGACGTCCCAGTCGAATGGCTTCGCCAGTCAGTTCGACGCGGGTGACCTCGGATCCGGCGACGGCTGAGTATCCCTCGTTAAAGATCAGATATACGACCAGGAGGACGGATGCCAATCGATCGGAGAATTCGTACGCGGCTGGGACCTGATAAGGAATTGCCTTTTCGCGAATGACAGTTTTGGCGCGGACGATGCGTTGGGCGAGGGTTGCGGGGGTGACGAGGAAGGCGCGGGCGATCTGTTCGGTGGTGAGGCCGCAAACTTCGCGGAGGGTGAGCGCGACTTGTCCTTCGGGAGGCAGAGCGGGATGGCAGCAGGTGAAGATGAGACGGAGGCGATCGTCGTCGATCTCGTCGTCATCCTCTTTAAATGTAGCGACGGAAGCGTCGTTGATACGCGATTCGATGTGCGCGACGAGGTCTTTCTGGGCTCCGTCGAGGCGCGCGCGGCGGCGGAAGGCATCAATGGCCTTGAAGCGTGCGGTGGAGATCAGCCAGGGGCGCGGGTTTTCGGGGATTCCGGTTTGCGGCCAGGTGTCCAATGCGGCGGCGAAGGCTTCGTGCATGGACTCCTCGGCGAGATCGAGATCGCCGAGAAGGCGGACGAGCGTCGCAAGAACGCGTCCGGATTCCGAGCGGTAAAGCGTGTCAATGGTGCGGCTGAATTGTTCGGGGACGGGCGGAGGCATCCAGGCCAACGTAGCAAACGGAGCCGCTAGACACAACTGCGGTTGAGCTTCTTTGATTATCAATCAAGCCTATTCCAGACGGTACGCTTTCTTCACCAGCTTGTAGGCGAGTTCCTGAGCGACCTCGAAGGCCTCATCTTCATCGAGTCGATGTTCGGCAACCAATCGAGCCAGAAATGCGCTGTCGACGCGACGGGCCAAATCGTGACGGGCCGGGATGGAAAGGAAGGCGCGGGTGTCGTCGTTGAAACCGACCATATTGTAGAAGCCGGCCGTTTCGGTCACCTGTTCGCGGAAACGCATCATGCCTTCGGGACTGTCGTGAAACCACCATGGCGGTCCAAGACGGAGGGAGGGGTAATGTCCGGCGAGCGGGGCGAGTTCGCGGCTGTACGTGGTCTCGTCGAGGGTGAAGAGAATGATGGTGAGATTGGATTCGTTGCCGAAGCGGTCCAGCAGCGGTTTGAGCGCGTGGACATAATTGGTAGCTGCAGGGATATCCGCGCCGCGGTCGCGGCCATATTTTTCGAATAGCTTGGCGTTGTGATTGCGAACCGAGCCGGGATGAATTTGCATGACGAGGCCGTCTTCGAGGCTCATTGCGGCCATCTCGGTGAGCATTTGAGCGCGGAAGAGTTCTTTCTCCGCGGCGTTCGCTTGAACGGAAATTATCTTGGAATACAGTGAGGCGATCTTGGAGGCGGGGAGATCGGCGGTGTGCGGCGTCGGATGGCCGTGGTCCGTGGCGATGCAGCCGAGCGAAATGAAGCGCTGGCGGCTTTTGCGCAAAGCGTTGAGGTAGCCCGTCCAGGAAGAGACGTCTTCATTGGTTTGCCGGCCCAGGTTGTGGACTGTTTCTGCGAATCCAGTGAAATCGGGATCGACCACTGGGTCTGGACGAAATGTGGGCAAGATGCGCGCGCTCCAGCCAGAGGCGCGGATGGCCTGAATGTCATGGAGGGAGTCGGTGGGAGCGTCGGTGGTCGAGAGGACTTCAATTTTGAAGCGATCGAAGAGAGTGCGCGGAAGAAAATCAGAGTGGGACAGTCTCTCAGAAATGGCGTCGTAATAAAGGTCGGCAGTTTCAGCGGAGAGACGCTGGTCGAGATCAAAGAGCTCCTGAAAGGCATAGTCGAGCCAGATCCGAGTAGGGGTGCCGCGGAACAAGTGATAGTGACTGGCAAAAATTCGCCAGACCTTACGCGGATTGCGAGCGACGGGCTCGCCGATTTCGAGATCATCCAGTGAAATTCCCTGGCTGTAGAGCATCCGATAGACATAGTGGTCAGGCAGAACGAGCAGGGTTGCTGGATCCGGAAAAGGTTCGTTCTTCGCAAACCAGGCGGCTTGGGTGTGACCATGCGGGCTGACGATGGGCAGGTCCTGAATGCTCTTATAGAGTGCCCTCGCAATTTTTCGTACGTCTGGATCGGGCGGGAAGAGGCGATCGGGATGGAGGAGCATGTGGGGCCTTAGTACACCTTGAGGTGGAGTTCAGGTTTCGAGTGATCCGCGACCATTCGGGCGCGATGGGCCCAAAGTCCGAGTCCGGGATTTGGAATGAAAAAGATGTCCTCGGCATTCAGCCGGTTGTGGCCTGGCGAAAGTTTTTGGGGATCATAGCGCTTCGTCATTCCGGCATAGTCTCCGTACTTGAAACCGACGCTCTCCACTTCCGCTTGGGTGAGGTGTGCGGGGCACCAGGTGATCTGAAAGCGGCCTTCAGAAGAACCGTGGATCAGATGAGCTGCCGCGCTTAAATCGGCAGCGAGATCGGGATTGCGTTCGACGGCGGCGAGTGTGGCCGGAGTGCCGCGGTACCCGTATTTGCGAATCAGCGAATCGATGCCTTTATCCTCGCCGAATTCCCGTACACCAGGACCGAGGATGATCAGTTCCCCATCATCGGCCATCGCCATGCGGGTGCGGTAAATCGCTTTGTTACCGAGCCAGGTCGAGTGGAACTCATCCGTGGGCAAATAGACGACAGCCTTCCGTATGGGAGCGTCGAGGAGTTCAAAGTTC
>JASLEQ010000129.1 GCA_030151135.1 Candidatus Sulfotelmatobacter sp.
GCGTCCCCGAGCCCTTAGCGAACCCGGCGCACGAAAGGGTCCGTGTTCGCAAGAGCCCGCAATCCATTCGCACTCCAGCCGCAAGACTCAGCTTGATGTAAGCAAGTGCAAGGTTCCAAAGTTCGACCGTTCCACGGGTCCGTGCTCCGGTTTCTGACCTGGAAAGTTTTATCGATCAATGTCACCTTGCACCGCTACCTCCGACTTTTCATTCGACCGAGTCGCGAAACGACGACGGAGCAATCGTCCATCCGCCGCCTCCGCAGTTGGGCCAAGCCACCACCGCGATTCGCACCGCGACGGGTACCGATCCGGAAACGGGAAACCGGAGACCGTGAACTTGCATGTGATGTGGAAATCCTGCCAAAAACTCGGCATCAAGCCCGTCATTGTTGAAGATACAACATATGGTGTTTCTCTCTTGACATGCACAATTGGCAGGAGTAACTTTGCAATCCCAAGCACGAAAATTCCTCCTCACGGGAATGGGGACGGAATTCAGAGTGACGGCAAATTCTGCGTTCCGGCGCCGAGCCAGAGGTGACTCGCCGTCGTCGCGGATAAGACAGGCGAAGGCGCCTGGGCTTTCTGATCCGTAAGCCCGGCGCCACAACCTAAACCAAACGTAGTTCAACCTTCCGGAACCGGACTCGGTGCCCGGAAACAGCCCGGCAAGTGCGGTGGCCGTGCCCGATCCTCCCCCGGCGCACGACGCGAAGTAGTTCGACCCAGGAGCCCGCAATGGAAACGCTAACTCGTCTCGTGTCTGAATCTCTGGCACGCCACGGTTTTGACCGTCCGCTCGACTACCGACGTCTGCAATGGTCCCGCTGGTTCCGCTGCGAGTCCCACCACAGCCTCTTATTTGTTCCGAGCAAGCCCGGCATCTTCGCCCTGGCCGAAGAGATCATGAATCTTGGCTCAGAAGCGAACCCGGAAGGGCACGGCTTTAGTCGTGCCGCAAGAAACGTCACAAATGATGCGGCTTTAGCCCCTGAGGGAAGCGACGGAAGGAAGGCGCAGGAATCCCGTCGCATGCTGGCCGTCACTCAATTCTTCGAAGCCGACGACATGGCTTTCGTCCTCGACCGCATGCTTTCGCGCACGCATTCCATGCACTCGCGCCTCGAATCCGGACGCTACTTCGTCCGCTACGTCGAGATCCAGGACGAGATCCAGCGCCGCAACATCTGCAACGCGCTGAATCAGTGGATCGTTTCGTCGTCCGAAAAGGCCACCGGCATCGGCTCGCATTTCGCCACTTCCCTGGAACTCACGCCGGCAAACGAGCAGAGTATGAGTGCGGGACGCGCTCCCGCGCGAGCCAATGCTGACCGTATGAGTGCTCATGTGGGAACGGCCGCCCTCGGCCATTCGGCGGAGCAAAGCTCCACGGGAGCCGCCCCAGAAGTCTATCGATCTCCGCTATTTCCTTCCGGCTTCTAGCCGGGGTTTGGCGCCTCGGCCCGCATTGAGCCCAAGCGCGTGCATTTCCGTCCCGCATGGGACGGCTGACAATAACCCGCCTGTTTTCACTGGCAGGCGCGAAGTGAAAAGAAAGACCGCGTCCCGGTAGGACGTCTGAACGATCTTTACAACCGAATCCCGCAAGATCCGCTCCACCCGGTTCCCCGCCGCCCCAGCCGCGGACGCCGAATCGGATGCATCACCCATAGAATCTAATAGGAGAGCCCCTGATGGCAGAATTGAAGTCCGCAACTGAAACGAAACCCGCGTCCATGTCGACCCCTGTCCAGAACCCGGTCCAGAAGAAGAAGGCCCCCGGCCTTTCTTTCCACCGCCTGTTCACCAAGCCGGGCGTCTCTCCTTACGACGAAATCGATTGGGAACTCCGCACCGCTCAGATCACCGACTCCCATGGCGGAGTCATCTTCGAGCAGAAAGACGTCGAAGTCCCCAAAGACTGGTCGATGACGGCGACCAACATCGTCGCCTCGAAATATCTGCACGGCAAGATCGGTACTCCCGAACGTGAAACTGGAGTCCGCCAGCTCGTCGCACGCGTCGCCGAAACCATCCGCGACTGGGGACACGCGCAGGGCTATTTCAAGACCGCCGACGACGCCGCCACGTTCCATGACGAGCTCTCCCACATCCTTCTCCGCCAGTACGCGGCTTTCAACTCGCCCGTCTGGTTCAATGTCGGATGTGATCGCATCGAGCCCAACTCCGACGGCCAGAACTGGCATTGGAACCAGCAGACGCAGCAAGTCGAATTCGGCGTCACCGGATACAGCAAGCCGCAGTGCTCCGCCTGCTTCATCAACTCGGTCAAAGATTCTCTGGATTCCATCCTCACCCTCGCCAAGACCGAAGGCATGTTGTTCAAGTGGGGCAGCGGCACCGGCACGAACCTTTCTCCTCTGCGCGGATCGAGCGAAACGCTCTCCGGCGGCGGCACTGCCAGCGGCCCGCTGAGCTTCATGAAAGGATTTGACGCCTTCGCCGGCGTCATCAAGTCCGGAGGCAAGACGCGTCGCGCCGCCAAGATGGTCATCCTCAACGTCGACCATCCCGACATCGTCGACTTTATCGAGTGCAAGCAGAAAGAAGAAGCCAAGGCCCACGCCCTCGTCGCTCAGGGATACGACGGCTCTCATCCCGACTCGGACGCCTACAGCTCCATCTTCTTCCAGAACGCCAATAACTCCGTGCGCGTCACCGACGACTTCATGTACGCCGTTGTGCGCGACACCAATTTCTCCACGCGCGCCGTCACCGACAGCTCTCCCGTCGAGACCTTCAAAGCCAAAGACCTGCTGCACAAAATCTCCGAAGCTACCTGGCACTGCGGAGATCCCGGCATGCAGTACGACACCACCGTCAACCGCTGGCACACTTCGAAGAACACCGCTCGCATCAACGCATCGAACCCATGCAGCGAGTACATGTTCCTCGATGACAGCGCCTGCAACCTTGCCAGTCTCAACCTGCTGAAGTTCGCGCCCAACGGAACATTCGACGTCGAGGCCTATCGTCACGCCGTCGATGTACTGATCACCGCGCAGGAAATCCTCGTCGACAACGCCGGATATCCCACGCAAGCCATCATGGCCAACTCGCACGACTATCGCCCGCTCGGCCTGGGATATGCGAATCTCGGCGCTCTTCTGATGGCCGCCGGACTTCCCTACGACTCCGACGCCGGACGCGACTACGCTTCCTGCGTCACCGCCATTATGTGCGGCGAAGCCTATTTGCAATCGAGCCGCATCGCCGAACAGTGCGAGCCGCTGACGCCCGCCACCGAAGCGACAAAGAAGAATCTTGCCGAAACCAACCTTGGTTCCAATGTCATGCCGGGCGGAGCCTGCCCAGGCTGGTACATCAACCGCGAGCCGTTCCTCGACGTCATCCGCATGCACCGCGCTAGCGTGAATGGCATCAACAAGGCGAACGTCCCGACTCCGCTCTACGAAGCCAGCAAGCAGTGCTTGGACGTAGCTCTCCAGCACGGCGAAAAGCACGGCTATCGCAACTCGCAGGTCACCGTGCTCGCGCCCACCGGCACCATCGGCTTCATGATGGACTGCGACACCACCGGCATCGAGCCCGATCTCGCGCTGGTGAAATACAAGAAGCTCGTCGGCGGAGGCATGATCAAGATCGTCAACAACACCGTGCCCACCGCGCTCTTCAAGCTCGGATACACCCACGAGCAGACCGACGCCATCGTCAGCTATATCGACGCCACTGGCACCATCGAAGGCGCGCCGCACATTAAGGAAGACGACCTCGCCGTATTCGATTGCTCGTTTAAGCCGGCGAAAGGCACACGCTCCATCCACTACACTGGGCATCTCCGCATGATGGCCGCCGCGCAGCCCTTCATCTCCGGAGCCATCTCGAAGACCGTCAACCTTCCCGAGAACGCTACCGTCGAAGACATCATGGACGCCTACCTCCAGGCCTGGAAGCTCGGCCTGAAGGCAGTCGCCATCTATCGTGACGGTTGCAAGAAGAGCCAGCCGCTAAGCGCAGCCGGAACCAAGACAGCGAACTCCACCAAAGACGACGCACGCATCGCCGTCGCAGTACAGGTGGAAGAAGAAGA
>JASLEQ010000147.1 GCA_030151135.1 Candidatus Sulfotelmatobacter sp.
TGAAGGTCCTGCCCCATCATCCAGCCCGCCTCGCGCTTCAGCTGGTATCCGTACTTCGGCTCGTGCAGAAGCATGGCGAGCAGCAATAGGTCATTCATGACAGTGTCAATTATGACCTAATAGCAAAAAAGGCGTCAACCCCGAAATTGCCGCCGCGCGATCTCATACAATGACCGTGCATGATTGCTCACCTCCGCGGAAAGCTGCTGTCGAAGCATCCCAACCAGGCGATTGTTGAGGCCGGTGGCGTCGGCTATGACGTCACCATCTCTGTGCCGACCTTTTCTGACATGCCGGCAATCGGTTCTGAAGTGGCATTGCACATCCACACACACGTCCGCGAAGACGCGCTGGCGCTGTACGGCTTTTTGAAACCGTCGGAGAAGTTTCTGTTTGAAAAGCTGATCACCGTGAGCGGCATCGGGCCCAAACTGGCGATCACCATCCTCAGCGGAATGGCGGCCGACGACATGGTGGGAGCAATCCGGGGGAATGACATCGCAAAGCTCACCCGCATTCCGGGCATCGGCAAGAAAACTGCAGAGCGCATGGTGCTGGAGTTGCGGGATAAGTTGCCTGCGCCCGGAATCGCCGCCACGCCGGCCATACCGGCGGTAAGCGACGCCGAGGAAGATGTCCTTTCGGCGCTGGTGAATCTCGGGTACCAGCGGCCAGCCGCAGAGAAGGCTTTGGCAATCGCGACCAAGAATGGCAAAGGCCAATCGTTCGACACGCTATTCCGCGAGGCGCTCGGAGCACTTTCGAAATAGCTACTTCCCGATGCAGAACGTGCTGAAGATCAGATTGAGGATGTCGTCCGTCGTGGTCGCGCCCGTGATCGCATCGAGGGGACGCAGCGAGTTGTAAAGATCGAGCAGCAGCATCTCGTGAGGAATTTTTCCAGCCACGGCTTTCTCTGCCTCGACCAAAGCAGCAAGAGAGTCTTCGATCAGGCCCTGATGACGCACGTTGGTGAGGAATCCTGCCTCGACCTGCACCCCGGCTTCCCCCTTGACGTGCCGGAGGATTTTTTCTCGCAGTTCCGCGATGCCTTCGCCCGTCAGGGCTGAGGTTCGAATCATGTTCTCAGCAACATCGGCCACCGATCGCGGCCCCGCGCTCCTGAGATCAGATTTGTTTTCGACTAATATCGTTGGCCTACGCTCGGCTTCGCGAAACACTCTCTCGTCTTCCGGCGCGAGAGGCTGCGAGGCGTCGCGCACGACCAGCACGAGATCCGCATCGGCCAAGGCTTCCATGGATTTGCGAATGCCAATGGACTCGGCTTCGTCCATGGCCTCACGGATTCCCGCGGTATCGACCAGTTTGACGGGAATGCCGCCAATCGACACCGTCTCGCTCACCAGATCGCGGGTGGTGCCCGGGGTCGCGGTGACGATGGCTCGCTCCCGCTCGACCAGGCGATTGAACAAACTCGACTTGCCGACATTGGGGCGTCCCACAATGGCCAGCGTCAGGCCTTCATGCACGATCTTGCCGTAGGAGTAGCTGGCACTCAATTCCCGCAGCGGCATTCGTACCGCGTCGATCCGTTCGCGGATCTTGGCATCGGGAAGCACCGAGACATCATCTTCCGCAAAGTCGACGCCGGCCTCGAGGACGGCAATCAGTTCGATCAATTTCTGTTTGATCGGCTGCAACCGTCGCGACAATGCGCCATCGAGCTGCTGCGCCGCCACCTTCGCCTGATAGACCGTCTGCGAATCGATGAGATCGCGCACGGCTTCGGCCTGCGTCAGGTCGATGCGCCCGTTCAGGAAAGCACGCATGGTGAACTCGCCCGGTTCGGCCAAGCGGGCGCCAGTTGCCACGCACATTTCTACAATCTGCCGCAATACCACGGGAGAACCGTGTGCCGAAATTTCGATGATGTCATCCGTCGTGTAGGAGTGAGGCTTGGCAAAATAGGTGACGACTACCTCATCGATCCGGTTGGCCGTGCCTTCCTTCGATTGTCCGACGGAGAGTAGCTCGGCCGCTTTTGACTCGGGCTCCAGTAGTTCTCCGAAGACGGCGCGCCCGGGTTCCAGTGCATGCCGCAAACGCAGCATGGGCGCGACGATCTTGCGAGAGTCAGGCCCGGCAATCCGGACGACGCCAATTCCTCCGCGGCCGGCAGGCGTCGCAACGGCGACGATGGTGTCATCAAGATTCACGGGCCGATTGTAACGGGTAAACTAGATGCAACCAATCTGTGGGACAGTTTTGAGGGAGAAATACATTGTCCGTAGCCGATGATCTATTAGCAGCAAATGAGGTCTTCGCACGCAACTTCGATCTGGGCGATCTGAACGTTCGCCCGCGCCGTCACGCCGCCGTGCTGGCCTGCATGGATTCCCGCATCCTGTTTGAGCATTGTCTCGGGCTTCGTCCGGGCGATGCGCACATGATCCGCAACGCCGGGGGCATCGCCACCGATGACGCCATTCGCTCGCTGCTTGTTTCCCATCACCTGCTCGACACCAAAGAATTCATCATCATCAACCACACCGACTGCGGCTTGCTGAAGGTGAAGGAGAAAGAGCTAAGGGCGAAACTCGTAGACAAGATGGGCACCGACGCGAAGGAACCGGCCCATTTCTACGCCTTCGACGATCTTGAAGAAAATGTGCGCCAGCAGGTGCAAAAAGTGCACAACCATCCGTGGATCCCGAAACATATTCCAGTGCGCGGATTTATCTACGACGTCAAGACGGGAAGACTCAACGAAGTGAAATGAGGTATGCGGGAAACAGCCAAGAGCCGCTGAACAAACAAACTTGCCTCAGCCGCACCACTCATTCCGGGAGTGCCCTCGCTCGCGGTGCCGGCGATCCCCGCAGCAAACCTTCTGAACTTAGATCTTCGTCGACATCGGGCCAGTAAACACCATACCCTCGCCTGCAATTTGCAAATTTTCACGCTGGGCGGGCGTTGCGTTGTGCAAGCGAAGACCACACGAGCGGTACGCTGATCACACGTCCATCGCGCAGCGAAACGCTCAGCGCGTCGTCGCTGAACGCAACATCGAGTACGCGTTCACCTGCTGTTATCGTTGAAGAGATCATTACCAGCCTCGAATCATCGCTCCGGTTTCCTGCGCCTCTAGCGGACCCCAGCGGCGGAAGCCGCTTCCCTCGGTAGCACTCGAACGGCATCGCTGAAGCGATGCCCTTTCAAACCGTCTATCGCGCGACTACCTTCTCAATCTCTCCACGCAACTCTCCATACGGCACCGCCCCGGGATGGTACCAGGCGACTTTTCCGGTCTTGTCCAATAGCACCAGCGTAGGAGTCGTCGATGCGCCATACACCAGAAAATTCTGTGTGTTGATCGGCACGGGCATATCGAGCAGTCCGCTGTAGAAACGGTGCCGGACCGCATCAATGTACTGGAGTTCATCGCTAGGCCGTGCGTGCTCGACCTGTGCTGTATATCCGTAGTACCGCGTCGGGCCGATCACCTTCAGTCCCTTGGCTGCGTACTCTGATCGCAACTGCGCGATGATGGGCGCTTCGGCCTTGCAGTCCGAACACCAGTGTGCCCAGAAAAAGAGCAGTACGGGCGACCCCCGGAGTTGCGTCGCAGCCGGAAGCGGCGCACCCAGGTACTGATCCGACTTCAGCGCAGGCGCCAGCTTGCCCTGAAACGAAATCAAGTTAATGTTTTTCTGAATGCGATCGTGGATGGACGTGTTTCCATACGTGCGGAGCGCCGTCTGAAGCAAAGCAATCGCCTGGGTCTTTTGTCCGCGCGCCGCGAGCACTTGCGATTCGACTTCGAGCGCGGCCCCTAGCGCGAGGGGCAAGTCGGGCTCCGCGTCGAGCGGACGCGTCTTCAACTGCTCTACCGCTAAAGCCTTGGTCTCTTTTGCGTAGGCAGCAGCCTGATCGAACTGCCCGGCATCGAACGCCGCTCGAGCAAGCCAGGAATAGGCTTCCAGGTATTCGGGATCTGTGCCGCGTTGGCTGCGGTACGCGGCAAGCTGGGCTTCAGCGCCGGAGAAATTATTTTGCGCGAGCAGGTATCGCACATTTTCGACGATCCCGGCCCACGCCGTCGCAGAGAGAAGGAAGCAAATCAGAAAAGGACGCAAACGCATTTTTCTTATCATGATGGAATTGAGGAAAGCTGGCAAATGAGGCGAGTAAAGACCGCGGATTTCCCATCGTAAATCGCTCCGTACCAGCGCGCGGAATTTCCAGCCGGTTTGCTGGTTTTGAATAGCATGTCCCGATGGGAACCTGAAGCGGCGATCGTTTCCAGTCGAAAAAACGCTTTCATTTCAGCAGCTTAGACAGGACCTCCAGCGATTTCTGTAGCTATTTTGAGGCATTTTCGCGTATACTGTAGTTGCGTTTGACTTTAGAGTTCCTCGCAGTACAAGCATCTCCGCTTAACCCAGCGTTGACCTGCCTGCAGAAGAATCCGAAAGTTTCAGCGCTACATCAAGAACAAAGGAACAAGCACCAACATGGAAACAGGAACAGTGAAGTGGTTTAACGACGCCAAGGGCTATGGTTTCATCAGCCGCCAGAACGGAGAGGATGTATTCGTACATTTCTCCGCGATTCAGGCGAGCGGATTCCGGAGCCTTCAGGAAGGTCAGCAAGTACAGTTTGACGTAGTGAAGGGTCCCAAGGGCTGGCAGGCAGAGAACGTCAAGGGCGTCTAACACCGCTTCGCAAGTACAATCCGCATAGGGGCGGCCAGTGATGGCCGCCCTTAGTGTTTCTGAAGCAATCTTTTATTGCTGGGCGTCGCGGATCAGCACCACATCCGTATCGGTATGGCCGCGGACCAGTGCCAACTGCCTGCCATCCGGCGACCAGTGGAAATCGAAGATACGCTCCGCCTTGAAGTTCGTCAGCAGACGGCCTTTCGAGCCATCCAGCGGCTGTTCCCACAAGTTGTCCGCCCCGTTCTCCCGCACTGGATAGATCACAGACTTCCCGTCACGCGAAAAGCGAAGCAGGCCGAACCGCTCGCGTTCTAAGTCGACGATCTTCGCCGGCTTGCTTTCGCCATATTCCAGAATCGCGAGTTTCTCTTTATGCTCTCCGGAATGCTCAAGGATCGGAAAGGCAATAAGCTTCCCGTCCGGCGAGAGATCGAATGGCCCCGACATCGGCAGATCGGAAACCACCTGCCGCGCTCCGCCGTCGATCGAACTCATCTCGAGCCTCGTTTCGCCGCTTTGATCCGTGAAAAAGACAGACTTGCCATCGGGAGAACATTCCGGCGAGGCATCCAGCTTGCCGTTGGTGACCTGTTTCAGATTGGTTCCCGCCGAATCCGTCTTCCAAACATTCTGCACTCCCTCTTGGAAGCGGACGAATACGATGTCGCCAGTTGAGGTGCAGACCCAGGGAGCGCCACTCACGTTTTCCCCAGGAATCCGCGCCTTGTTTCCGTTCTGCGGATCGATCAGGTTGAGGATATTGGATTGATCGGTCACCAGCTTGCCGTCCAGGGTCCAGCTGAAATTCGTATCGGCATCCGAGGTGGAAACCGAACGCGGCTGGGCTTCCGTGGTGCCGCTTGGCATCACCTGCAGGCTCCAGCGGGGCTCATTCTGCACCGTCGCCATAAGCCGCCCGCTGGCCGCGACGCTCAAGTCGGAGTAGCTGTTGGTGTCGCGCGTCACCGGTGAATATTCGCCCTTGGGATACGAAAGAAATCCTACTTGCGCCCGCGTAAAGTTCGAACTCTGCTCTTTCACCAAACCCAGCACGCCCGTTCCGTCGGGGAGCCATTCCGGTTTGTAGAAGATTCGTTGATTACTGCTGTAGATGAATTGTCGCTGTCCGCTCGACGCATCAATCGCAACCAGCCGGATAAGTGCGTGCCCAAAATCATTCATCTGGCATACGATCGTTTTCCCATCCGGCGACCAGGCCGGATCGAAGAGGTTTTCGCTCAGCGGGCCGGTTGCCAACACCGAGTCATTACCGCCGTCGACCGGATGGATCAGGACCTGGTACTTTCCCCGCTCCGGATCGTCGTAGCGCATATAGACGAATCGCTGTCCGTCGGGGGAAAAACTGATATTCGAATCGACGTCGCTGATAAGTTTTTGCGGCGTGCCTCCGAGCAGCGGAGCCCGATACAGGAACTTCAATTCCGGGTTCCCGGGATCGCTGCGAACGAAGTAGAAGTAGTTGCCGTCCGGCGAGAAAGTGACGCCGTTGTAATAGACGTCTGCCGCGGGTTGCACTTGCGTGTTGCTGTTGGTGGGCACATTGCGCAGCCACAGACTGGCCGCCCCGTTCTCGCGCATCAGGCTCAAAATATATTTGCCGTCCGGGGAAATCGCCGCTTGCACTGCATTCCCCGAATCGGTCACCTTGCTGAGTGAAATATTTTGAAACGGCTTCTGTTCGTGATGGCGGAGGTAGGCTCGAACGCGGTCGCCAATGCCGGTCACTACGAACAGTGCGATGAGCCCACGAAGAATCCATCGTCGCGTTTCACGATTGCCCGGTGTTGCTACCCCCACCGAACTCGCACTCGCGGGCACCGGCGTCGGGGAAACAGTCGCAGGCGGGATCGGGACCGCGACGGAACTCGCAGTCGGCGTCCTGCGACCAGATTCCGAGTCACGTTTCAACCGCCTGAGATCTCCCCGCAGATCAGCGGCCGACTGGTAGCGCAGGTCAACATCTTTTTCCAGCAGCTTGTCGATGATCTCCTGCAACTTTGGAGGCAGCGAAGGATTTACCTGGGAAACCGGTGGTGGATCCAGTTCGAGGATTGCGTGAAAGGTCACCGCAGAGGTCGCGCCCGCGAAGGGCAACTTGCCGGTCGCCATCTGATACAAGACGGTTCCCAGGGAAAATAAATCCGTGCGCCGGTCAAGTTCTTCGCCTCGCGCCTGCTCCGGCGACATGTAGGCGATGGTTCCTACCGTCGCGCCGGGACTCGTGAGGTGCTGCTGCATCGGAGAATCTTGAGTCGCCCCAATCGTCTCCATCTGCATTTCCTGGCGTATCAACTTGGCCAGCCCGAAGTCGAGCACCTTCACCTGGCCGCGCTGCGTAAGGAAGATATTCGCCGGCTTGATATCACGATGGACGATCCCCTTGGCGTGCGCAGCGTCGAGAGCATCGGCCAGTTGAATCCCAATGTCCAGTAGGCGGTCCAGCGGTATCGGGCCGGAATACAGCTTTTCGGCGAGATTCTGCCCCTCCAGCAACTCCATGGCGATGAACGACTGGTTCTCGCCGGTCGCTTCGGCTGCATTTTCCACCGCGTAGATCGTGCAGATGTTCGGATGGTTCAGCG
>JASLEQ010000158.1 GCA_030151135.1 Candidatus Sulfotelmatobacter sp.
TGTCGATGTGGTCGTGCCGCATGACCTCAAAATCGGCTACATCATGGGCGCTGGAGACGACATTCCCACTGTCCTCCAGCAACTGGGGATGAATGTCTCCCTCGTGCCCGCGGAGCAGCTTGCAACCGCCGATTTAAGCAAGTTCGATACGATTGTCCTGGGTATCCGCGCGTATGACACGCAGAAGGGCGTGATCGACAACAATAAAAAACTTCTGGACTTCGTTTCCGCAGGCGGAACCCTCATCGTGCAATACAACACGACCGTCGGCGACTTCAACAACGGCAAGTTCACCCCTTATTCTGCCGATCTCAGCCGTGCCCGGGTATCGGTGGAAGAAGCTCCGGTTGAAATTCTCGCTCCGCAGGACCCGGTGTTTCATTATCCCAACCAGATCACCGAGGCTGACTTCAACGGCTGGGTGCAGGAGCGTGGCCTGTATTTCATGAGCAAGTGGGACGATCACTTCAAGCCTTTGCTGGCGTGCCACGATCCTGGCGAGGATCCGCAGAAAGGCGGATTACTGCAGGCACAATACGGAAAGGGAACTTACATCTACGCGGCTTATGCATTCTTCCGTCAGTTGCCGGCTGGTGTTCCCGGAGCTGTTCGTCTTTATGTGAATCTGTTGAGCGCGGGGCACGAAAAACACTGAGCAGCCGTCAGCCGCTCACACCCATGCCACCTTCGGAAGATCCTCAATCCGCCTCACACAGCCTTATCCGCGGCATGGGACTGGGCAGCGCCACTGCCCTGAACATGATCGACATGATCGGCGTAGGGCCGTTCATTACCATGCCCCTGGTGCTGAGCGCCATGGGCGGCCCTCAGGCTTTGTTGGGATGGATTCTGGGGGCCCTGCTGGCCGTCTGTGACGGATTGGTCTCGGCGGAATTGAGCGCCTCTCTCCCCGGATCAGGGGGCTCGTATCGCTACCTGCGTGAGAGCTACGGGGCACAAAAATGGGGACGCCTGATTTCGTTCCTCTTTATCTGGCAGATATCATTCAGCGCGCCGCTCTCCATCGCAAGCGGCTGCATCGGATTGGCAGGATACGCCGCATACTACTGGCCGGAACTGGAAACGGTCTACGCCCATCACGAAGCCAGCCTCTATCTGCCGGGCGCGGGGCCGCTGCAAGTGACGTGGGTCGTCACTCCTGGCACGGCGCTCGCCGTGCTGATTTGCTTTTTCACAGTTTTACTTCTGTATCGCCGCATCACCGTCATCGGGCGGCTCTCGAAAATCCTTTGGTTTGGTGTGATGGGCACCATCGGGTGGGTGATCTATGCCGGCCTCACCCATTTCAACGCTGCAATCGCTTTTGATTTTCCACCGGGCGCCTTCAAGTTGTCGCATGGCTTTTTCACAGGCTTGGGCGGAGCCATGCTGGTAGCCACTTACGATTACTGGGGTTACTACAATGTCGCGTTCCTTGGCGATGAGATCAAAGACCCGGAAAAGAACATTCCTCGGGCCCTTCTGCTTTCCATTCTGCTTGTCGCCTGTCTATATCTAGCGATGAACATTTGCATCCTCGCCGTCGTTCCCTGGCGGGAAATGCTGCAGGCGGGACAGAACAACAGCGGATTGTATGTTGTATCGCTTTTCATGCAGAAGGTGTACGGACTGTGGGCGGCGCGATTAGTGACCGGCCTGGTCATGATTACGGCGTTTGCTTCGGTTTTTTCGTTGATGCTTGGCTATTCACGGGTTCCGTATGCTGCGGCGAAAGACGGCAACTACTTCAAAGCGTTCGCAAAAGTCCATCCGGAATACCGGTTTCCACACATCTCGCTGCTCGCCTTGGGCGTCGTCGCCGCGGCTTTCTGCTTTCTGCGGCTCAAGGACGCAATCGCCGCCCTGGTCGTGATTCGCCTGGTGCTGCAGTTCCTCGTGCAAGCTGTCGGGCTTATTGTGCTGAGAATCCGTCGGCCCGATTTGCCACGCCCATTCCGGATGTGGCTCTATCCAGCGCCCGCGATCTTGGCCAGCGCGGGTTTTCTCTACATTCTGTTCGGTCGTCCCAATTGGCAGAAGGAGGTTCGCTACGCGGCCATTATTCTGCTGACCGGCATCATCATTTATTTGATTCGGGCTTGGAAGGGTTCCGAGTGGCCCTTCCGGACACTACCCGAGGCAGCACTCACAAAGTCATAAGCGGCGATTGGCATGGCGGACAATTTTGCGGTTCCATCAGTTGCGAGGGCGAATCGACGCCATGCGGAGACAGCATGGGCGCCGCTTCGCGAGCCGATCTTCCGGTCCCTGTGGATTGCGGCAGTAGTCTCCTACACCGGCACCTGGATGCAGAACGTCGGCGCCGGCTGGCTGATGACTGAACTTTCGACTTCCCCGTTGATGGTCGGTCTGGTCCAGGCAGCCGCGGCCGTTCCGGTGTTCCTTGTCGTTCTGCCGGCAGGCGCACTTGCGGATATGTTCGATCGTCGCCGGATCTTGCTCTTCACCCAGAGCTGGATGATTCTGGCCGCCGTCGTTCTCGGTGTGCTGACGCTGCGCGAAGCTGTTGGCCCTTGGACATTGCTCATCTTCACCTTCCTGATGGGCGTCGGCGCGGTAATGAACGATCCGGCCTGGCAAGCGATTACACCCGACGTCGTCTCGGCTCCCCGTCATGCATCGGCGGTTGCATTGAATTCCGCGGGATTCAACGCGGCGCGTGCAATCGGTCCAGCGCTGGGAGGAATCGTTGTGGCCTCGGCCGGAGCGGGCTGGTCGTTCCTGCTGAACGCAGTGTCGTTCCTGGGAGTGGTTCTCTTTCTGTATACGTGGAAGCGAACATCCGAACCGCCTCCCCCCGCTCACCGGATCACACACGCGATCGCCGAGGGATTCCGATACGTGCGCGGTGCGCCGCCTGTGCGTTCCGTGCTCATCCGCACTGGCGCTTTCAGCATCGGAGCCAGTTCATTGCTCGCGCTGTTGCCCGTCATCTGCCAGCCGCACGGCGCGCAGGGATACGGATTTTTGCTGACATGCTTCGGACTTGGAGCTCTCGCCGGAGCAGCGGTGCTTCCGCGTCTTCGCCTGCAGTACTCCGTGGATGGGCTGGTCGCGGGAGCGACAGTCGTTTTTGCGCTATTGACCTTTGCCGCCGGACAAGTCCATATCTTTGAATGGCTCTGTCTGGTATTGTTTACGGCGGGCGCGGCGTGGATCGGCATTCTGGCCTGCTTCAACGTCGTGGCCCAAACGATGTGTCCGTCATGGATGCGCGCGCGCGCACTCTCGATGTACCTGCTGGTCATGCAAGGAGGAATGGCGATTGGCAGCGCGCTTTGGGGAGCGGTTGCAGATCGTGAGGGCGTCCCGGCAGCGCTGGCATGGTCCGCCATCGCCATGATCGTGGGACTGACGACGATTCGGCGGCATCGACTGAATGCGGCGCAAATGGAGTTGGTTCCGGCGGTCGTCAGAGATTGAACCTAGGGGGAAATATGAAAACCAAGGCAGGCTTGATCCTGTTACTGGTGCTGGCCACAGTCTCGGCTGCGCAGATGCCAAAGCCAACCGATGAACGCCGGACAGCGACGATGATCCTGGATAGAACCGTCAGCAACCTGGAAAGTGAATTCGTTCCCGCCGCTGACGCCATGCCGGAAGACAAGTTCGATTTTGCACCAAGCAATGGCGAATTCAAGGGCGTGCGCACCTTTGCACAGCAGATCAAGCACGTTGCCGCTGTGAACTACGAACTTGGCGCCGCCATTCTGGAACAGAAGCCGCCAGTCGATCTGAACGGCGAGGCCGGGCCGGCTTCGATCTCATCGAAAGCGGATATTCTTAAATATCTGAAGGATTCGTTTGAGTACGTACACAAGGCGATCGCGACGATCAATGAATCGAATCTGACCAGCACCGTGAGAAGTCCATTCGGCGAAGGAAAAGTTTCAAGAATGGGACTTGCCAGCAGCGTAGCCTGGCACGGTTACGACCATTACGGACAGATGGTGGTATATCTCCGGATGAACGGCATCATTCCTCCCGCGAGCCGCTAGCAGCAAACCTCGTTCCGGTTCATGTCTATCGATTGGGTTACATTCCGCCTGACGCTGGAGTTGGCGTGCACGGTGTCGATCATTCTGCTGTTGCTCGGATTGCCGGTCGCCTACTGGATCGCATTCTCGCGTTGGCGCTGGAAATTTTTGATTGAGGCGGTTGTCGCGCTGCCGGTCGTTCTGCCGCCCACCGTGCTGGGATTTTACGTACTGGTGGCGCTCGGCCCGCGTAGTCCCCTTGGTCAATGGTGGATTGCTCTGACTGGCCACACCTTGGCATTTACCTTCTGGGGATTGGTCATTGGATCCCTTCTCTACAGTTTGCCCTTCGCGGTCCAGCCCTTCGCAGCGTCCTTTTCCGCGGTGGACCGTAAACTCCTCTCGGCCGCGGCCACGCTCGGGGCTTCTCCCCTGCGTACGTTTTTGCGGATCGTAGCGCCGTTGTCGCTTCCGGGTTTGGTGACCGGAACCGCGCTTTCTTTCGCGCATACGATGGGCGAATTCGGAGTCGTGCTGATGGTCGGAGGCAATATTCCGGGGATTACGCGAACCGTTTCCATCGACATCTACGATCGCGTGCAAGCCTCCGATTACTCGGGAGCGAACCAAACCGCTCTGGTCCTGCTGATCGTCTGTTTTGCTCTTCTCGCGCTGGTTTATGGATTGAATCGCAGGGCCTCCGTCATCTATCCCGTAAAATAAGGCGCGATGAGCGATGCCGACGCCGTTGTATCAAAAGCCGCAGATGTGGTCCCTCCAGACCGCGCTCGGCCCTTGCTTGCCTCGTTTCGAAAACAGCTCGCTGCTGTCCCTCCCGCGTTTACGTTGGAGGTCAATTTTGAAGCGCGGCCCGGCTTCACCATCCTTTTTGGACCTTCCGGGGCCGGCAAGACAACGGTGCTGGACTGCATTGCCGGATTGTCGCTTCCGGATTCCGGCCGAATCTCAGCCTCGGATCGGGTGCTCTTCGATTCGTCAGACGGAATCAATATCGCCGTGGCGCGACGGCATATCGGATACGTATTGCAGGATCTCGCACTGTTCCCGCACATGACCGTTGAGCAAAACGTGGCCTTCGGGCTTTCGCATTTGCCTCATGCGTCGCAGACGGAGCGGACAACCTCAATCCTGGAGTCTTTCCGCATCCCTCATCTCGCGGATCGGAGCGCACGGGAAATTTCCGGAGGCGAGGCTCAACGAGTTGCCCTGGCGCGCACCCTGGTGACAAAACCCGACGTGCTGCTGCTCGACGAACCGCTGGCCGCGCTGGACGCTCGGACGAAGTCGCAGATTATTGGCGATTTACGTGAGTGGAATCGCAATCACGGTATCCCGATTCTTTACGTGACGCACAGCCGCGACGAAGTCTTCGCATTGGGCGAACAGGTCATCATTCTCGACGGAGGACGAATCGTTGCCCAAGGGACACCGCACGATGTGATGCTGGCTCCCATGCAGGAGACTGTCGCGCAACTCGCCGGGTTCGAGAACGTGTTCGATGCCGAGGTTCAAGCGGTGCGTCCCGAGCGTGGAACCATGACCTGCCGTATCGCCGGTGAAGGCGGAGCCGTGTTCCTGGAAACGCCGCTCGTACATGGCGGAACAGGCTCGACCCTGCGCATCGGAATCCGTGCTGGAGATATTCTCCTGGCTACTTCTGCTCCCGTAGGGTTGAGCGCCCGCAATGTCATCCCCGGCCGGATCGAGTCGCTTGAGCAACGCGATGTGATCGTTTCCGCCCAAGTGAGGTGCCGCGTCATGATGGATGTTCACCTGACATTAGCAGCGCGCGATTCTCTTCAATTAGAACCTGGAAAAGAGGTCTGGCTTGTGATCAAAACGCACTCTTGCCACCTGATGCGAAGTTAGAAAGGTGGATTTGCTTGCAAACGCGTCTCGAGATTTATTTTTGACAAGCTTTAAACAAACTTTCCTGGGCCTCCTGATATCTTCATTTCCGCGGAGAACTCATGACCATCAATCGTTCGTCGGTTCCTTACATAAGAGCCTTGTTCCTTGTCATTGTGCTGCTGTTCTGCGTTTCCTACTCAATTGCTCAATCGGGCGCTTGGCCGACTCACTCCCATGATGAGCAACATACAGGCGTCTCCTCCGTGGCATCGCAGCCGTTCAGCAGCATCCATTGGAGAACACGTGTGGACTTGACGGTTTCCACCGGAGAAATCCTGATCCATTACGGCTCGCCCTTGGTTACGGCCGCAAACACCGTCATTGTGCCGGTGAAAACCGGACCCGATAGCTTTCGAGTCGAAGCCCACAACGGAGGCAATGGAGATCTCATTTGGACGCAACCTACCGGCTACCACGCGCCCTCTGCTGGTTTCCTGCCCGGCCTGGGCCCCACACTCCTGGGAAATTTTCTGTTAATCCCCGACATTGCAGGAGCGGTTATCGCAAGGCAGAATCCGAATGCGGCGAGCGGCAACGTCCGGCGGCTTTACTTCTACGGACAACAAAATTTTCAGGCAAACCCGACAGCCTATGAACAGAATCTGTTCATCAACACGCCGCTCACCACGGACGCTCATGGGAACCTTTTCTTCGGATTTCTTGTTCTAGGCCCGACGCCACTCAACCTGCAAAGCGGTCTGGCACGCATCGGCGCCGACGGCACTGCGACCTGGGTTTCGGCGGCCTCCGTCAGCGGAGATTCGCTGATCAGCGAAGTTTCCATGAGCTGCGCACCAGCCTTGTCGCACGATGGCAACACCCTCTATGTGGCGGTCAGCAGCGGTGACTTCGGATTCGGATATCTGCTCGCATTAGATAGCCACACCCTCGCCCCGATCAACAAGGTACGCCTTACTGATCCGTCTTCCGGCCTCGACGCGACCATGAGCGACGAGAGCAGCGGCAGCCCGACCGTTGGTCCGGATGGCGATGTCTACTACGGCGTTCTCGAAAATCCTTTCCCCGATCACAACGACCGCGGCTGGATGCTGCACTTCAATAGCGATCTTTCGCAGCAGAAAATTCCCGGGAGTTTCGGATGGGACGATACCGCCTCGATCGTCGATGCAACCCTTGTCGGTGGATATCATGGCACTTCGAAATATCTCCTGATGACGAAGTACAACAACTACGCGGGAATCGGCACTGGAGACGGTCACAATCGTGTCGCCATACTCGATCCCAACGCGAGCGAAATCGATCCGGTGATTCCTGCCACTAAAGTCATGCAAGAAGTCATCACGAAGCTGGGCGTGACGCCAGATCCCGATTTTCCAAACTTTCCAGGCGCAGTGCGGGAGTGGTGCATCAACACCGCCGCCGTCGACCCTTTCACCAAATCGGTGATCGTGAACAGCGAGGACGGCAAACTCTATCGCTGGGACCTGACTGACAACACGCTCTCGGAGGTAATCAAGCTCTCTGGAGGTATCGGCGAGGCGTATACGCCGACGCTGATTGGCGCAGACGGAACCGTCTACGCAATCAATGATGCCATCCTCGATGCGGTAGGAAAATGAATTCAGGATCCAGTGCAGTGCGGGGTTTACCCCGCCTGGAAGCGTAGCGCTCAGCGACGGGCATTCAGAATTTCGTTGTCATCCAATTGAATGACAGCCACGCGCTGCCCCTTGCGCTCTTCCGAGAACACAATTCTGCCTCTCAGGATCTGGGCGGCGGCCGCAGCCGGCAAGTCTCGCTCGTAGCCAAAAAAACGACGTTTGAGTTCTGTCCACTTTTCCCAACGATCGAGCAGAGGGTGTGCAGGTTCGTACTTGGTCGAGAACACGAGCGCAACGTCGAAGTCTGAGCGTACATCAGACGCCGACAACACTTGCTCCAAAGAGAAATCCTCGATGCGCACTACCCGTAAAGGCCGCGTAATGTAGCCAAGCCATGGCCTGGTCAATTCGTCCGAGGCGGGCCATGCGGTAAGCACCCGCGCCATCGGAAAGCGCGCCTCCAGAAAACGCTCGGCGTCCTGGTGAATGGCCACATAGTCGTGGTATCCCAGATTGTCTTCTGGAGAATATCCGTAGGGTGGATTCCAATACCATGCGGCAACAAATGCAACCACCACGAATACAACCGCGGCGGGCCAATTACGAATTCTGCGCCGCAAGGTTGAGACAGCCAGAATGATGACCAACGGGACGGCGGGAAGAAGATAGCGCGCCAAAACCGCGCCACCCACCAGCGCCATGCTCATTACGTAAGCGGCGATAACAACAAAAAACGTCACCTGGAGTGGAACGGCAATTCGCGGTCTCTCAATGGCATCGTCCGTCACCGGAGGCTCCATCAATAACAGCAGCATCGCTCCGGTCAGCACCCACAGATGCAGATAGCCAAAGGTTTGCCACAGACGCAGGATCAAGGCCAGCAGAAAGCGCAATGGATTGAGGGTGGCCGCCACGTTGTATCGGAAAAATTCCGGGTTGCCCAAAACGTAGCCGGTTCGCACATAGTGATAGCAATACCAGGCGGCAAGAGGGATCAGTGGAATTACCAGCGCGCCAACTCCACGAAGTGACACTGGAGTCTGGCCCTCATCGTCCCATTTTGCCATGCATCTCCGTACACGGGACTGGCCCTTTAATACTTCCCATGCCGCTAAAGAAAGTGGCGCGATGATAGCCGTTTCTTTCGCCAATGCAGCGAGCGAGAACCATATTGCTGTCGCCTTCCATCGACTCTCCAGGTATGCGGTCAAACCCCAGAAGATCAGCCCGGCTGCAGCCAAATCCACCTGCACCAGCGAACTCTGCGAGAAGAAGACTGGATACACTGCGGTGCACAATGTGGATGCGATCGCGACTTCGCGGTTGGCGACACGCTCTGCCAGTCGATACAAGCCGAGCAGCGAAAAGGCGGACGCGACCACCATCGCCGACCTCGCAACGACGGGAGCAAAGCCCGCACACTTCCACCAAAGCGCGACCCAAGCCATCACCAGTGGAGGGTGTGCGTTCGAGATCGTTGTCTGTGGAATCAGGCTGCCCTTTAGCAGAAGATCGCGAGCCGCCGGAACGTAATAGCCGGCCTCGTCCCAAAAGTACGGCAGAGACAACAGAGGCGCATGCAGCAGAAAGACCAGAATAAAGATGGCGACGAACACCAGGGCTGGCTGCGATCGCATAAGAATGAGAATTCTACCTGCGAATCCGTGCCTTGGAGTGTTCCCGCTGGGACGCGAACCAGCCTTCTACTTCCGCCGGCGTCAGTGGACCGGCCCCGCCGGGTTCATCCGCGGATCCAGTTTGATCTCTCCGAAGGCGCTCTCGTAACTGGAGATGTTCTGTTGCAGCAGTCCCAGCAAAGCCTTCGCCTGTTGTGGGCTCAGATAGATCCCTTCAAAATTGCGGATTTCGACCTGGCTCTCGGTCTGCTGCTGCAGCGTGCCGAAAACGAGAAAGAAATCCCAGATGTTCACGCGCATCTGCACGCTGTTGGCATAGTTCTCGCGGTAGGAAGGGTCGTTGGTCAACTTCACGTTCGGCTGAATCGGAATCATGCAACGAGTGTACCCGAGTCTGGGCGAACGTACCCATCCGCTGAAACAACGAAGCCGGATGACAAAAACTGTCATGACAGTGATAGTTTGCGTCGAACCCAGCGAGTAACTATTCCCTGCAAAAGTTCCGCTTCAAATGCCATTAGAACTGGAAATAAAGGACTTACGGAAATTCCATGCGTTACTTTGGGCAGTACCTTATGGCTCGCAAAATGCGATAGAGTCGATGTGCCCCGGTCGCTTGGGGCCGCCGGAATTCCCTATGACTCAAAATAACGATCACACGATGATGGAAGAAGTAGTTCTTCCCGAGCATCTTCTCCCCTTGGGGTCTGTTCTGGGACAGGGAGTCACAGCGCTCGATCTGTGCATGGTGCTGGCCAAGATTTTTCGCGTTCAATACACCGAAGTCGCGCTACTCCGCCTCGAAGGCGGTCTGCTGCGCTTCGTGTTTCCTGAACACCTTCGCACTACGGGTGCGATTCCACTATCCAGCAAAGCCGTGGCAGCACACACCGCGCTCAGCAAGAAAGCCGAGATCTTCAACAATTTCGCCCGCGTGAAGCACGCCAGCATATTCGAGACGATTAAGCCGGAAGCTGGTGAAGATGTAATCACCCCTGCTCCGATTCAAAAGCTGATGTCGGTGCCGGTAATGGACCGCGATTCAGCCGTGGTCGGCGTCATTCAGGTTTCGCGTAAGGGACTCGACCCGAAATTCGCGCAGGATTTCGGCCGCGAAGATCTCCACGACCTGGAGCTAGTGGCGGGACTGCTCGCAACGGCTCCGGCATTCATAGCGAGCTAGAAAACTTTTCTAATTGCATTGGGGACGCCGTGATGGGCGTCCCTTAGTTTTTCTTCGCGAATAACCGTAAATCCGCCCCCGTCATCTCCTTGGGCTCATCCACTTCAAGCATTCCAAGCATCGTCGGAGAAATATCGCGTAGCGATCCGTTCGGCTTCAACGTGAATTGCTTTGCGTTTTCTGAGATCACAATAAACGGCACCGGATTGGTGGTATGCGCCGTATGCGGGCCTCCCGTTGCCGGATCGATCATCATTTCGGCGTTGCCATGATCGGCAGTAATCAATATGGCTCCGCCCTTGGCCTTCACCGCAGCTTCGATCCGTGCAAGACAAGAGTCAACCGTTTCGACAGCTTTCACGGTGGGCTCGATCTTCCCCGAGTGCCCGACCATATCGGCGTTCGCGAAGTTCACGATCATGACATCGAACGTTCTTTCTTCTGTTGCCTTCACCACGGCATCAGCAATCCCCGAAGCGCTCATCTCGGGCTTGAGATCGTAAGTCGCCACCTTCGGCGAAGGAACCATCACTCGATCCTCGCCCGGGAATGGCTTCTCCACGCCTCCGTTGAAAAAATAGGTCACGTGCGCATATTTTTCGGTCTCTGCCACGCGCAGGTTGCGCATGTTCAGGCCGCCCATCACGTTCGCAAGAATGTTCGCCATGGACTCCGGCGGAATCACCACCGGGAGACTGAAGTTCTTGTCGTATTGCGTCATGCAAACATAATGCAAATTCTTGGGAACTCGACTTCGCGGGATGGTCGCGTCCAGGTCCTCCGCTCCCGGCAAATCGCTTCCGCCTTTTTCGTTCAAGCCGCTGTTTCGCGTGAGAGCGCGCGTAATCTGGCGGACCCGATCGGCGCGGTAATTGAAGCAGATGCAGGAATCCTCATCCCGAATCGTCTGTGTGGCGCGGGCGCCCCCGCCAGCGGCCTTCGCATCTTCCACCACAAAAGGAATCACAAATTCGTCGGTCACTCCCTTGTTGTAAGAGTCCTTCATTCCCTGCACCGGATCGGCCTGCTTCCCGCCCTCGGCATCTGCAAACACCATTGCGTTGTAAGCCTTCGCAATGCGTTCCCAGCGCCGGTCGCGGTCCATGGCGTAGTACCGGCCGTTCACCGTTGCGATCTTGCCGCAGTTGTATTCACGCATCTTCTGCTGCAGTTGCTCGAGGTATCCTGCACCATTCGTCGGCAGCGTATCGCGGCCATCCATAAAGGCATGAACATAGACTCGTTCCAGACCATTCTGCTTCGCCATCTTCAGTAGCGCATAAAGGTGCGCTTGCTGCGAGTGCACGCCTCCATCGGAAACCAGCCCGAACAAATGCAGCCGCCGGTCTCCCGTCCGCGCATGTTTCATCGCGTCCAGCAGCACCGGATGCGAGAACAGGTCGCCGGTCTGGACCATCAAATCGATGCGCGTGATGTCCATATGCACGATGCGCCCGGCCCCAATATTCAGATGCCCGACTTCGCTGTTGCCCATTTGTCCGTTAGGCAGCCCGACGAACGGGCCGCTCGTGTGAATCAGCGTGTTCGGATACTCGCGCAGCAGGCGGTCATATGTAGGCTTGCGGGCGAGGGCGATGGCATTGGCTTTGGTTTCGGCTCGGTATCCCCAGCCGTCGAGAATGATCAGTATGAGCGGTTTAGGACGTGACATGATTAAGCTTCTAGCTCCTAGCCTCTAGCTCTTGGCTTTGTAGAAAAATTAGACGAAGCGCATTTCGATCCGCGCTTAATAAAAAAGAGCCTCAATCTCTTTCGGGAGAGGACCATTGAAATCATCGGGGACAGAAAATTCACCCTTTGCGAATCCGAATACACGCTTCATATTTTCGACCAGAAATCGAATCCTGGTAGAAGTTCCGACTGATTGTTTAAGTAATTCCCGCATCTTTCGTTCGACACTGCGCCGGGACTCGGCCCGCACAACGACGGACCGATCAAGAGAGTGGCCTTCCCAGATGCCCTCAGCCAGTTTCCGAAGCCCAATGAAGACATCTTTCATGAACGTCAGAATCCCAACGTGTCATCCGCCGAGGGCCCATACGTGCCCGGTAATGGAACGTCATTGAGCCGCAGGTACACGCCAAGCTGAGCTCGATGATGAACCAGGTGATTCAGAAACATCTGCCGATACGCCAGGAACTTTGACCCACTAAAAATCGGCTTGTCCTTGAAGCTCAATTTCCACGGCTGATTCCAGTCACCGTCCGAGAGGTTCTTGAGCGCCTCGCGGACCTTCGCAGCACCTTCGTCGAACGCCTTGACCAGTTGCGCCGGCGATTCAAACGGAGGACGAACCCGCGGAGGGCCGCTGCCGAAGTCGTACTCTGGCGTGGTCAGAATCGTATGCCCAAAATTTGGAAGTTCCGCGACGTGCGGCGCCAACTTCCCGAGCGCCATGGATTTTGTATGAGGCTTATAGTCCGCCTTCATGGGAACGCGTTCGAGCATGGCGCGCGTCTTCTTTGCCTCTTCATCGAATTCCGCCAGCAATAGAGTGTTAATCATCTTGTCCTCAAAGGCTGAATTTCGCCGAGTTCATCGGCGGCACTTGTCTAATATGTCTCTACTGCTTCGATGGATTCTTTTGTTCCTGGGCCAGCTTTGCGATGAAGTCATCCATCTGCTGCATCATGGATTCGAGTTTGTGGCGTCCGATTTCCCCGCCGACTTTCATCCCTTCCTGCATCATGGCCGGTTGCTCACGCTGCAGCTTCTGACCCACGGGGGACGAATAGAAAGCCAGGATCGCGTCCATGTCTTCCCGGCTAAGGTGCTTCTGATAAATCGGGACCATGGCATTGACCATCTCGTCGATGGGCATATTCTGGAAAAGCTTCTCGGCGAAGTCGTCCACCTCCGCCAACTGCGCGGGAGTGGCATCGGGTACCTTCCGCTTGAACCCTTCTTCCGCACCGATCCTGGCTTGCTTGGCCACGCCGTCAAAATACAAACTCAGTTGCGGCTTGACGCGAAGGATTTCAAGGAATCGGAGCACCTCTTCCTTCGACGGCGTAGTGCCGTCAACCGGACTGGTTTGCGCCGCACCCATCAACGAAAACGCCGATAGCAGGATCAAAATCGCCGAGAGCTTTCGCATGCTGCTCCTTTTGTGAATCAGACTATTTTCCGTGATAGTTCAAGGCTTTCAATCCCAGAAACCGTGCCGTATCGCCCAGTTCCTGCTCAATCCGCAGCAACTGGTTGTATTTTGCGATGCGGTCGGTACGGGACGCCGAGCCGGTCTTGATCTGCCCTGCGCCTGTGGCCACGGCGAGGTCGGCGATAAACGTGTCTTCCGTCTCCCCCGAGCGGTGAGAGATCACCGACGTATATCCATTCCGCCGCGCAAGGTCGATCGCATCCAGCGTCTCGCTCACCGTTCCGATCTGGTTGACTTTGATCAAGATCGAGTTCGCCACGCCTTTGTCGATTCCTTCTTGCAGAAATTGCACGTTCGTCACGAATAGATCATCCCCCACTAACTGAATCTTGCCGCCGATTTCTTTGGTCAGGTTCTGCCAGCCCTCCCAATCGTTCTCAGCCAACCCGTCTTCCAACGACACGATCGGATAATCGTTCGCCCACTTCGCCCAGTGTTTCACCATCTCGTCGGAAGTCTTGGTCGACTTGTCAGACTTTTTGAAAACGTACTTTCCGTCCTGATAGAACTCGCTGGCCGCCGGATCGAGCGCAATCGCAATCTCTTCGCCAGGTTTGTAACCCGCCTTCGTAATCGCTTCCAGCACGACTTCGATCGCTTCCACATTCGACTTTACCGATGGTGCAAAACCGCCTTCATCGCCCACGGCAGTGTTATATCCGCGTTTCTTCAGTACGCCCTTCAGCGTATGGAAGACTTCCACGCCCCAACGCAGCGCCTCAGAAAAACTCGGGGCCCCGACCGGCATCACCATGAATTCCTGGAAGTCGACGTTGTTATCCGCGTGCGCGCCGCCATTCAAAATGTTCATCATCGGCGTCGGCAGCGTATTCGCCCCCGCTCCGCCGAGATAGCGATAAAGCGGAATGTCGATACTCGCCGCCGAGGCCCGCGCCGCAGCCATCGAGACGGCAAGGATTGCATTCGCGCCCAGTCTTCCCTTGTTCTCGGTTCCATCGAGCTCAATCATTCTGGCATCAAGGCCGCGCTGGTCAAATCCGTCCCAGTTCGCGAGCGCTTCGGCAATCTCGCTATTCACGTTCTCAACGGCCTTCAGGACACCCTTTCCCACGAAGCGGTTCGTGTCGCCGTCGCGCAACTCCACCGCTTCATGCTCGCCAGTGGACGCGCCGCTCGGAACTATGGCGCGGCCCATGGAACCGTCCGCCAGAAACACTTCTGCTTCTACCGTGGGGTTACCGCGTGAATCCAACACTTCTCGTGCATGAATGCCTGCAATATTTGACATATCCTGCTTACCTTTCTTCTCATGAGTAAGTTGCAAATCGGTATCAGTCACAGCCGCACTTGATGGAGCGTCTGGACGGAAGGACAGCCGGCATCCAGTCGGTTGCCGACACCTGTACCTTCGTCCTATGCCTATGCGAAACCCACGATTATATCGGATCGAGATCAACGCAATGTGACGGGTAACACAGCTTTTCTGTGATTTTTCCGCTTTCGGAATCGTCCGTTCGGCCAATGCCCCATACCTCTTATCTCCTCTGGTTCCCCGTGCACTGTCCGCCGCTTGTACCGCCCCAACGGGTGATCTACAGTCGAAAGAACGTTTGGGATTCCGGATCCAGGAGTTTACCCATGAAGAAGTGGTTAGTACTTCCTTGCATGTTTCTGGCAACGATGCTGGCAGCCCAGAGCGGCGCTCCCGTGCCCGCGGGAACCGTCTTGATGGTGCGGCTCGATACCACACTGGCAACATTCAGCAATCATGTGGGCGATCCCTTCCGTGGAAGCATCACCCAGGCAATTGTGGTGGATGGTAAAACGCTGATTCCCGCCGGCGCGTCGGTGGAAGGACGCGTGACCAAGATCAATGAACCCCGTCGCATTTCAGGCAAGCCGACGATTGGCATTCTTCCAGAAGCCGTGATCCTTCCCGGCGGAGAGCGCTACTACCTGGACGCGACCCTCACGGATACAAACATTCCGGGCAGCGACGTGAATAATGAAGGGCAGTTCAAGGGACCAAGCCATGATCGCCGCGACACCATCGAGCAAGGCAGCGGAGCCGCAGGTGGAATGTTGATCGGAGGATTGGTCGGCGGACCGGTTGGAGTTCTGGTCGGCGGCATGATTGGCGCCGGAGGCACAACCGGCCATTGGCTGGCGAAGCACCGTTCCGCAACTCTGCCGGCGGGCACCGAACTCACGCTCGAACTGAACCGGCCCTTGACTCTCACGAACCAGGCAACGACCGCTCCGGCCATCGAAGCCGTGTCCCCGAACAGCGGCAGTAAATAGAGTATCTGCTCGAAAGCGACATAGCCATGAATATGCCAGAATGAGAATGGTATGCGGACGACGGTTGACATCCCGGACTCTCTTTATCGGGCACTTAAGAAGAAAGCAGCTCACGAAGGTTATTCCCTAAAAGAGTTAGTCCTTCGTGGGGTCGAACTGCAATTGCGTGCAAATCAAAACAATCGCGGCGCCAGGCGCGCTCCTGTTATCGACTCCCGGAAGCCCGGCCGTTTGGATTTAGACAATGCCAAGATCTACGAGATTATTTCTTTTCCCTGATATCAACGTCTGAATTGCCCTGACGTATCGTGGACACATTCATCACTCATCCGCCAGATCATGACTTGATTCCCTGCCCCATAATGCTCAACTTTTCTTCTGTCGATTCACTCAACTCGGCTTTTTGCGTCTTCTAGCGACGACCTCTGTTATGACGGACGAGGTCCGCAGCCAGGCTCAAGCGTGGGAAATATATGACCAGTGGCTGACAGACGGCCATGCCAAGTTTGCCGAAGAAAATGCCTCCCTCGAACGTTTGTTTCGAGCAATGTCCCATTCGCGGCAGGCCGCTCCGAAAGATTGGGCAGACTCCTATCTTTCCGCCTTTGCTCAGGCAGCGGGGTTCCGGTTGGTAACTTTTGACCACGCTCTCGGACGAAAGACCGCGGGATCTTTTCTGCTGACGACCTAAAGAGGGCGCAGCTTTAAGAACCAAACAGCAACTCCCCTTCACTGACGATCTGCAACTCCATCCAGCCTTCCAGCGGCAACGAATCTGCCGGCAGTCGATTCTGCCAGAGGCTGAAACGCAAGCGCACTTTACTGGTCGGCGCGGCAGGGGTCGATTTGGATTTGCGTTCGGAATTTCCGTCTGCCGTATCGGCTGGCACGGCCAGTAGCCACGACAGCGGCACCTTGAATTCAAAGTTGCGCAGCAGGGCAAGCTTCACGTGCTCATCGGGCTGACTCGGTGACGCCAACACGCGTCCCGCTACGCCATTCTCAATCTTCCACGTCGTCAGCTTGCCATTGCTGGCAGCCGCCTCAATGCGCAGCGTGCGCCTCGCCCGCGGTTCCCCGCTCGCCCATGACTCGATGTTCACCACGATCTCGAAATCTTCGCCCGGAACCTTGCCGGCGAAATCCAATCGTCCATACAGACAGTTCGCATCGATCCCCGCATAGACCGCATCGAGCAGGAACTGCTTGCCGTGCATCGCACCGGCTCTATGATCCGCCGTATAAGCCGCGGCTCCCATCCACTCAAAGTACCGGACTTTATCTCCGGCAACTCTCGGGTGTATGTACGCGGTCTGCGGCACGAACGACGGACGCACTTCCGCGCCGGTGATGGGCTGTGCCAGATAATCCGGAGGCACCGCACCCAAGGCTTGATACACATTCGACAGATGCTTGCGGTACAGCTCGTCGAAGTCGCGGTCGTTGGCCGAGTGATGCTCCGGGCCATACCACCAGTTCCAGTCGCTGCCCTCGGCAATCAGGATCTCGTCAAACGCCAGCTTGCGTTGCGCTTCCGTCGCCCGCGCGGCATTCTGCGCATAGAACTCACGCGCATGATGCAGATAATCCCACACGCGATTATCTTCGGGCGCGCCAATCCAGACGTTGAAGTTGGCATTGATCCACGATCCCGGCATGAGCGAGTTCAGCTTGCCGAAATCCTTATGCCGCGCGATCGCCTCCGAGATCGTGACCGCCTCCATTCCTGGCTCACGCTGCAGCGCGTCATAGAACCGGCGCAGGAATTCCCTTCCCGACTTCGGATAGTATTCCCATGCATTCTCGCCATCGAGAATGATCGGCATTACGGCGTCTCGTCCCCTGTCGAGAACCGGCCTTGCAGCTTCCTTGATGTTATTGATGAGGTGCCGCGCTGCATCCGCTGGAGGCATTCCCGAATACACAAACCCGATCAGGTCTGAGATCGTGTGATCGCGGAACACCATGTGCATCGCGGTGGATCCATTCTCATACCGATGGATGTTGTAGAGCTTCTCCGCCTGATGCGCGGGCAACCGGCCACTTCCGTCGCGCGCGAAGAAAGCTCCGGTGCTTCGGCCCAGCACGCCTTCGTCGGTTGCCATCCATTGCACGCCGAGATTGGCCGCGATCGCCAGCACTTCTTCCGACACGCTGCCTTCGGACGGCCAAATTCCCTTCGGACGAATCCCAAACACTTTCTCGTGCAGATCGAGTCCCCGCACCAGCTGCTCGCGCGCGTCTTCCGGATGCCGAAAACGATTCTGCGGCAGCGGCAATCCCGGCGACGAAACCGCCCCAATATTCGTATCGCAAACCAGCGGCATGATCGGATGGTAGAACGGCGTCGCCGATATCTCGATCGATCCCTTCTTCGCAGCTTCCGCGTGCGCTGGCAAAACCCTACCCAGCAGTTCGCGCTCTTTGGCGATGACGAACTTCTGGTCGTCGAGCGAGAAATGATGCCCCTTCGTGACCAGCGCGGCGACTTCCTTTTCTTCCAGAAAGAACTCGTCGAACCACGCGATCTGCGACAGCACCTGCAAGTCGGTGAAGTCCTGATCCTGGAAGTAGCGCTCGGCGCGTTCCGGATGATCTCCATGCTCGCGAAACCGTTCCCAAAGCTGCCGATATCGCGGATAGCGTCCAATCACATTCTGCGGATTCGCCTGAAACAGGTACTGCAACGCGAAGCGGCGCTCTTCGACCGTGAGTTCCTTTGCGGGCTTCGAGGCAACTCGCAGAAACGGATCCTGCGCGGTTCCGTCGACATAGTCCTGCAACTGGACCATCAAGGACGGAACCAGGTTGAAGTTCTGGTGGACGTTCGGGAACTCGTCCAGCAACTTCACCATTCCGTAATAGTCTTTGAGTCCGTGCAGACGAACCCAAGGCAAACGGTATTCGCCTGTAACCAGGTCTTTATAAAAGGGCTGGTGCT
>JASLEQ010000162.1 GCA_030151135.1 Candidatus Sulfotelmatobacter sp.
TCGCAATTCTCCCTTCGATTCCGATACTTGAAATAGAGCACGTTATTTCGGGACGACGGTCTGGCGCTGGTACGTGGGGATTGTCACACCGTCGGTCCCGTTATGAGTTCAGGAATCAGGGTTTAGCTTCCCCCCATCCATCCCTAAGGCCGCGACGGATCACTGCAATGTCATGGATCCGCCGTTTTCAAGTCTCCGGCTCGGCGCTGCGAGCGGGCGGCCGGCGAGGGCGCCGGAAAAGTAAAATATTCCACTGCTGGCCCCCGCAAACTTCACTTTTTGTCGGCAGGGGAGTATACATTCTTAACAATAGTATTGGTTTAGCTATCACTGGTTTTCCGCCGCATGACTGGCAGCCAATGGCGATCGGCAGGTTCCCGCAGGTGCGTGGCGTGGTGCGTCTCGCTGTGCATCGGCTTATTGCTGATGACGACGATCGCGCAGGCGCTGGACTGCTGCGAATTAGCGCCCACGAACACGGGGCATAACGTTTGCGGCGCGCGGTCGGCTCCCGTATCTCCATCGGTTTGCCTGATCTGCGCCTCCGGCCACACCCCATCCTTAGTAGCTCCGATCATTTCGGTTACGGCACCGAGCCAAGTCACCAGCGTCAGCCGCACGGTTGGACCGTCGGTTCATTCTGCCCTGCAGATGTTTGCCCTTCACGTTCGACCACCTCCAAGCCTGTAAAACTCTCTTCTGTATCGGGGCTGCTCGCAAGCCATGCCTTGCCAGCGATGTATTGATGCCAATTGCGCTCGAAAAAGCAGCTCATGACCGCAAGTAGTCTATGGCGGAAGCTGCCTTCGAGCCCGCAGTTACCGCGATCCGCAGCAAGGGCCAGGCATTCTTTTCGAAGGAAATATGCAATCGCAGAAGCACGCTATCGCAGCCATTCTGATTGTGTTTGCCATGCCGGGCGCCCGCGCCCAGGCCCCGGTACGCATTACGCTGGAGCAGGCCATCGATTTGGCCGCCGCACATAACCACACGCTCAAGGCGACTCGAACGCAAATCCAGCAGAATCAGGCCCAGGAGATAACGGCGGCCCTGAGGCCGAATCCAAACCTGACGGCGGACACTCTGTTCATTCCGATCGAGCCGCAGAACTTCAATTCCAACATCATTTCGAACGTGACGGAATTCGACGTCGGCGTGAGTTATCTCTTCGAGCGTGGCGGCAAGCGACACCGCCGTCTCGATGCTGCGCGCGACGCGACCGGACAAACCATCTACCAGGTTTCCGACGCCGAGCGGACGCTGGTCTTCAATACGGCCCAGCAATTCATTACGGTGCAGCTGGCGGAATCGAACCTGGATTTGGCGAACCAGGACCTTGCCAGCTTTCAGCAGACGGTCGACATCGCCAAGATCCAGTACAAAGCGGGCGCCATCAGCGAAGGCGATCTGTTGAAGATCACCGTGCAGTTGCTGCAATTCCAGACAGACGTATCTTCCGCGAAGGTGGCCAAGTTGCAAGCGCTCGCCAGCCTGCGCGAATTTCTAGGGTATGACGCCGTTCCAGCCAATTACGATGTGGAAGGTGATCTGACGTACCAACCACTGCAGCTCAATCGCGACGAACTTCTTCTCAAAGCATTGAAGAATCGGCCCGACCTGCTGGCTGCGAACCAGGGCGTGCGCGCGGCCCAGAGTCAATACGCTCTAGCCAAAGCCAACGGCAAGGTGGACATCACCGGCGCGCTCACATACAGCCATGTGGCTGATGAAAGCACGCTTGGATTGACTGCCAGTTTTCCCATTCCAATCTTCGACCGGAACCAGGGCGAGATCGCGCGCACGCAGTTTGCAAAGACCGCTGCGCAAGAAACCGCGGCCGCAGCAAGTGATACCGTCATCACCGATGTAAACAGCGCATACGAGGCCTTCAGCGGCGACCAGGAGGTCGTCAACCTCTATACGGGTGGTTATTTGAAGCAATCCCAGGATTCGCGCGACATCAGTGAATATGCGTACCACCGCGGCGCGGCGAGTCTTCTGGATTTCCTGGATGCCGAGCGCAGTTACCGCGCTACTCAACTGGCATATCGCCAGGCACTGGCAAGTTATCTCATTGCGGTTGAGCAGCTCAAAGAAGCGGTAGGAAGCAGAACGCTACCATGATCAAGCACCTTAGCCATACTCATCAGATTCGTTCCCGCCACGTATATGTCGCAGCGCTGGTTGCGGTGATTGCGATCGCGGGCAGCTGCGGCGATAACCAAAGCTCGGCTGGCGATCCGGGTATCTCCGGCCGCACGGCTGGTGACAAGGCGGCACTGTTTTCCGTATCTGGCGATCAGATGAGTCATGTCCAGATTGTTACCGTCGCGCCCACTACGCTGACGCGTACCCTGCGTCTGACGGGTGCGGTCGCTTACAACGGATTCGCCACTACTCCAGTCATCACGCAGGTCGGAGGACCCGTCAGCCGTATCGTGGTCTCGCCGGGGGAAATTGTCCGGGCAGGACAACCGTTACTGTACGTAGCCAGTCCAGATTTTTCCCAGATGCGTGCCACATACATGAAAGCCAACGATGCGTTCAAACTAGCGGACCGCGAGTATGCGCGCGCGAAAGATCTTTACGACCACCACGCCATTGCGGAAAAAGATTTGATTGCCGCGGAGTCTGCGCGCAACCAGGCTGAAGCCGATCTGCAAGCCAGCGAGCAGGCGCTCCGCGTGCTTGGATTCAAGAGCCCCGACCAGGTCGTGCAGGCCCGCAGCTCTCCGGAGCTAGCCGTATTAGCTCCGATTGCCGGCGAAGTCGTCGAACGGCTCGTCGCTCCCGGACAGGTCATTCAAGCGGGAGTAACCCAGGCATTCACCATTTCCAACATGAGCATCGTGTGGGTCCTGGCGAATGTCTACCAGCAGGATCTTCCCTATGTGCGCATCGGCGACCCGGTGACGATTGTCACGGACTCTTATCCCGGAACCGACTTCCACGGAAAGATCTCGTATGTGGCGGCGGCGCTCGATCCCGCGACCCGCACGCTGCAAGCACGCATTGACGTGAAGAATCCCGGGGAGAAGCTGAAGAACAACATGTACGTGACTGCGCTGGTCCAGGCGGGAAAAGTTGCGAACGCGATCACCGTTCCCAACGCCGCGGTACTGCGGAACGCGGAAAACGAACCGTTCGTTTACACGCTGGCCGGGCAGAACCAGTTTGCCATGCGGAGCGTAACGCTCGGGCAGACTTCCGAACAGACCACCGAAATAACGAGCGGGCTGGCGCAGGGCGACCGGGTTGTCGCCAACGGCAGCTTGTTCCTGCAGTTCGCAAATTCTCTACAAAGATGACACTCATGGCCCATCTACCGTTGACGTGCATGGCTCCATCGCCAGCCGGTGAGGACTGCGCATGATCCATCGCACGGTTCAAGCCGCTCTGCGACAGCGTTTCCTCGTGATCATCTTCGTGGTGGCGCTTGCGATCTGGGGCGCGATTTCGTTCCAACGGATGCCGGTGGATGCATACCCCGATCTCTCGCCACCGATGGTGGAGTTGATCACACAGTGGCCCGGCCACGCCGCCGAAGAGATGGAGCGTCTGGTTACGCTTCCTCTCGAAGTGGAGATGAACGGCGTGCCACACCTGGTAGTGATGCGATCCATTTCGCTTTATGGACTGTCGGATCTCAGGCTCACTTTCCAGGAGGACACCGACGATTACTTTGCGCGTCAGGTCGTGTTTGAGCGCCTGGCCGACGTGACACTTCCCACTGGCGTTACCCCGAGCTTGGCGCCGCTATTCAGTCCGAGTGGCCTGGTGTACCGGTATGTCATCGAGAGTCCTGATCGCACTCCTCAGGATTTAAAGACCATCGAAGATTGGGTACTGGAGCGCGCCTACAAATCGATTCCCGGTGTTGCCGACGACTCCGGTTTCGGCGGCACCGTCATGCAATACCAGGTGCTCCTCGATCCATCGCGCATTTATGGCTATCACTTAACTCTTCCGCAGGTCATTCAAGCGCTGGCCAACAATAACGCGAATACGGGTGGCGGGTTCTATTCGCAAGGCGGACAGTTTTACTACGTGCGTGGGGTTGGACTCGTCCGTGATACCAAAGACATCGCCAACATCGTGGTGGGGAGCAATCACGGAACACCCGTGCGGGTGGGCGACATCGGCCAGGTGGTGATTGGGAACGCTCCTCGTTTGGGCGAGTTTGGTTTTCAGAAGAACGATGACGCTGTCGAAGGCGTCATCTTGATGCGTCGCGGGGAGCAGGCACAGAACGTCCTGAAAGATGTCGAGGAAAAAACGCAACAACTGAACAAGTTGATCCTGCCCAAAGACGTGAAAGTGCGTCCTTTTTATGACCGCAGCGATCTGGTTGACCTGACTACCCGCACCGTAGAAGACAACTTGCTCCGCGGCATGATTCTGGTGTTCATCGTTCTGATCTTTTTCCTGGTCAGCATCCGGGCGGCCGTTATCGTCACGCTGACTATCCCGCTGGCTCTGCTTTTCAGCTTCATTCTGCTGCACGCGCAAAATCTTTCGGCCAATCTGCTATCGATCGGCGCAATCGATTTCGGAATCATCATCGATGGCACGGTTGTGATGATGGAGAACATTTATCGCGAATTAGCCGAGAGAACTGGCCAGGAATACAACCTGCACGAAGTCATTTTGCATGCCGCGCGCGATGTCGATCGTCCTATCTTCTATTCCGTTGCTGTCATCATTGCGGGGTACCTGCCGATCTACGCGTTGAATGGCCCGTCGGGCAAGCTGTTTCACCCAATGGCCGACACGATGTCATTCGCATTGCTGGGAGCGTTACTGCTCACTCTGACTTTGGTTCCGGTGCTGGCGTCGTACTGGTTCAGGAGCGGAGTGAAAGAGAGAGTCAATCGACCGTTTGAGGCCGTGAGGAGTTGGTATGGCTCGAAATTAGCCTGGTGCCTGGACCGTCCATGGTTGACGATGTCGGTAGCCGCGGTAATTTTTGGCGCGACGCTTCTGCTCGTGCCCTTCATCGGCGGCGAATTCATGCCCAAGTTGGATGAAGGTGCGCTATGGGTCCGCGCCACCATGCCCTATACCATTTCATGGGAAGAGGCGGCCACGATCTCACCGCAGATTCGCGACATCCTGATGTCTTATCCGCAGGTGACGATTGTCGGCTCAGAGCTGGGGCGGCCGGACGATGGCACCGATCCTACCGGATTCTTCAATTGCGAGTTTTATGTTGGACTGAAGCCTTATCGCGATAAAGCCTGGGGCGGGGACATTCACACCAAGGAAGAATTGATCGATTCGATCAACAAGCGGCTGATCACGTTTCCCGGAATCATTTTCAATTACACGCAGCCCGCGGAAGATGCCGTCGACGAGGCGCTTACAGGGCTGAAGAGTTCTTTGGCCGTAAAAGTCTACGGCCCGGATCTGAACATCCTGCAAGACAAGGCGTTGCAGATCAAGAAAGTGTTAGAGGGGGTTCCGGGCTTTACGGAGTTGACCGTGGTCCGTGAACTGGGACAACCGACCCTGGTCATCAACCCTGACCGCGAGAAGATTGCGCGTTACGGCATCAACGTTTCTGACGTGGAAGCCGTGATCCAGGCGGCGGTGGGCGGACAAGCGGCGACGCAAGTGATCCAGGGCGAGAAACTATTCGATCTTGTCGTACGCATGCAGCCGCAATTCCGGAGCACTCCCGATCAGATCGGTACTTTGCTGGTTGGAGCTCCCGATGGCGAGCAGATTCCGCTGAAAGAATTGGCGAGCATTCAGGAAAGCAATGGCGCGTCATTTATTTATCGCGAGAACAATTCACGCTACATCGGAGTGCAATACAGCATTGAACACCGCGATCTGGAGCGGGCCGTGCGCGACGGCCAGGCAGCCGTGAACAAGGCCCTGAGTCTTCCTGAAGGTTACTGGATGGACTGGGGCGGAGAGTACAGCCTGTTTCTTGCGGCCAAGCAACAACTCATCATCATCGGTCCGATCGCGATTCTGCTGATTTTCATGATCCTGTTTGCGCTATACGGCAATTTCAAGTTCCCTGTCACGATAGCGATAGGCGTGATCATGACGGAACCCGTGGGCGCTCTTATCGCACTGAAGCTGACGCATACTCCCTTCAGTGTGTCATCCGTTCTTGGCTTGCTGGCGCTGCTCGGCGTGTCGGTGGAGACTGCGGTGATTCTTGTCTCGTATATCAACAAGCTGCGACTGGAGGGCAAAGATATTCGCACAGCGACCTACGAAGCTTCCCTTCTGCGTTTACGCCCGATCATGATGACGGCGCTGGTGGCATGTCTCGGCCTGTTGCCCGCCGCCTTATCGACCGGCATCGGCTCATCCACGCAGAAGCCATTTGCGATCGTCATTGTTGCCGGGCTGGTCTCGCGACTATTCCTTGGCTTCTTCGTGAATCCGGTACTTTACGAGATGGTTGCCAGAAATGGCGATGTGCTGCAGGTGTAACTCTTACGGGTTTGTGCAGCTTCTGGGGAAACGATTACCGGGCCCGCAACTCAGATGAGCTTCCTACTTCAAAGGGCGCACACTTCTTCCGGTGAACCGTAACCGCGACGGTACGCTGGTCCGCGGACTTCGTACGGCTTTAACTCACTCCACCGCCATGCGCTGGAGGCACGCGGAGAGCCGCATGAACAGTACAAGATCCATCCGGACAAGCCCTTTTCTGCGATGGGCAACAGGTAAGACCCGTTGTTGTAGGGACTCGACCCGGGCAAATATCGAGTGTGACATTTCGGACACTCTACACAATGACGAACGCGCACCATGAGATTACGCAGCACACTTCTACTGAAATCCACCCGCGCTGGAATCCCGCGAGCCCACCGGCAACCTGGCAAGCTCGCGGAGTTCTATGTGCGGAATAATCAAGTGACGGAACCGAGTTGGCAGCCGGGATGTCGTCCACGTTGGGAAGTCGACCCGGCTGCGCCCATGCACCTGTAACCTCCGGCTAGCGACTGAACCGGAGCAGTCCGAATCTTTGCAAATGCGGTGTGTCAACATTCGCAGGCAAGTTGGATTTGGGGCGTGTAGTTGTGACATCTGCAACCGATTTGCCGATGCTCTGGCTTACCGGAGTTGCGAGGAAGGCGTGGATGTTGCCGGCATCCGGCCCGCTCAGGACGATTGCCATGCCTGAGATCTGACCGCGCTCGTTGATTTTGTTCGCCATGGTTGCGAATAAATTCGAACTGGCAGGAAAGAGCGTGTTGAGATCGGTCATCACGCCGTTTTGCCAGATGAAGCCATGAGACCAGTCGAAGTTGGCGTCCCATGTGCTTCCGACCACTTGGCCCTGGTCGTTGATGCCGGTGGCGATGGCGGCGATATCTCCCGCCAGAGTTCCGAGATTTGTGAGTTCGCCGTTTTGCCAAAGCGCACCATATTGGGTTGTGCCGTCCGCACTGCCGACTGTCCCAACAATTTGGCCCTTGTTGTTGATGCCCTGCGCAATAGCGCCGGTTCCGAGGTCGGGAAGTGGAGAGGCAGTTCCGTTTTCCCACGACACTGCGTGGAGCGCTGCGCTGCAGGTTCCCGAGTAGCCTACGGCTTCGCCGTTATCGTTAATCCAAAATGCGTCGCCGTCTGGATCGCCGTCCACTGTAGGAAGAGATTGGGCTTTTCCGTTTTTCCATAACGTCGGCAGTTGAATGCGGTTGGGCGGGCATCCAGAGTCTTCCGCAGCAGTTTCCGCAAATCCTACGATTTGTCCATGCTGGTTAATGGCGCTCGCCTGCCCGTTATTTCCGCCAAGCGTCGGAAGTGCGCGCATGTGAAAGAATTGCCAGAGAAATGGACGGCACTGGAGATGTGTGCCGAAGCCGCAAATATCTTCCCCGTTGGGGTCCGGGATATTCGTCTCGGAATAACCGACGACCTGTCCGAAATCGTTGATCTCGCCCCAGTTCATCCAACTGTTCGGGCCTCCCAATGTGCCGAGGTCGAGCTTGAACCCTCCGATGTCGATCAGTGCGCGCCCGCTGAGCAGTTTGCCGGATAGACTGTCCACCTCTCCCGGTTGGACGTTGCCCGCCATAATCTCCGTCCAGCCTTCGTTATTGAGAGACATGGCGCAACCCAGATTGTCATTTCCCTCGCTGCCCAAGTCGGTAACTTTGTAGCTGGCCTGGGCGGAGGCATTGCTGAAACACATCAGACAGGTCGTTGCAACCCACGGTATCCAAAAACTCCGCAATCTTAGTGCGCTCATTTCTCCTCTTTTCTCCGGCAAGGCGCCGCGCGGGAGTGACCTGCGATGTGCGCGGGTCCCGTGCGGCGCTGGACCAATTTGTATTCGACTCGAGCGAGAGCAGGTGGCCTTCCACCTCCGGAACAAATACGCGGCACAACAGGCCGAAGATTCCGAGATACCCCGCAGCGTGTTGGACTAACAGGATTCCGGGGCGATCTCAAAACGGCGGATCGGGCAGTCCTCCAACTTTTCATACGGACACCGGCGGAAGATTACGCAATTTAAGAACGTGAGCGGTTCCATCGAATCTGGTTGACTTCCCGGCGAATTAACATACATACTGGTTGGTATGTTAGCGAACGATGGCAAGCGCAGACCGCGCGATGCGGAACGCACGCGGCAACGCTTGCTGCAGGCGGGCTTTCGCGAGATCTACAGAACGGGATTCCAGAGCGCGAGCATCGATACGATCCTGGCGGCCACCAATGTCACCAAGGGGGCGCTCTATT
>JASLEQ010000167.1 GCA_030151135.1 Candidatus Sulfotelmatobacter sp.
CATAGAGCGACGGCGCCAGGCTGCCGACGTCATCTTTATCGACCCGCCCTACCGCATGCGCGACGCCTACGCCAGCACGCTGACCACGCTCGCCGATTCTCCTCTCGTCTGGGCAATGTCACTGGTGATCGCAGAGCACGAAAAGAAATTCGATCCAGGAGAGGCATTCGGTTCCCTGCGCAGATTCCGCCGCCTGGCGCAAGGCAGCTCCATGCTCAGCTTTTATCGCCTTGCCAACGGCTCCGACGTGCGCATCTAAGCGTGGGAGCTACATGATCAGTTCATTGGTGCGCCGAACAATCGGATGCTGCATCTCCTGCAGATCGTTCTTCACCATGTTCAATCCGTAAACGCAGCTTTCAAAATTCTGTGACAAGTTGGCAAAGAGAGGTGCCACCTTTGCATATTCGAAATGCTCAAACTTCGAAACGATGTAGTAGCTCTCTTTGCCCGCCTTGACCCACTCGACAAAATTCTCAAGACGCTGCTTGCGTAGCCGGAAATGATTGATGCTCTCCGGAAACATCCCGGCAAAAAACAACGTGTAGTCCCCGATATGTTTGCGCACCTGCCGCTCCCGGTCAAACGATGGCGCCGGGCCGTATACCGGATCGGATTCCAGCAGCATCTCCCCTACATCGCTCAAGGGACGGCTCGCCCCATCGCGGATCTTATAAAGCTGTTCGGTATCACAGAACTCCGCCAGCAAGGTGGCGACATACCCCACCACCTGCGGATCCCGAATGCCAATTTCTTCAGCGTAGTGCCGACCCACCAACTCCTGAAACAACTCTTGCAGAGGATGCGATTCCGGAATCATGGAGCCCCCTTGAACCCTGCGCCGATGGCGGCCTTCAAATGCTTGCGTGACTTCATAGCTCAATTTCCTGTTGAAGCGCAAGTGACTTTTGTTTATCGGCAGGATTCGTTTTCTCGATCAATTAGAAGGATTGGCGGTTCAGATGAGTTGTGCGTCCACCTTCGTAGAACGAACACGATGGAACGTCATTCGACAACGGAATTTACTGTAGCCTGCTGGCAATCGCGAAGCGCGGCTGCTAAACAGGCCGCAACTTTGGCGCGCCTCCCCTATAAAATTGCAACTTCGGAGGAAAGTCATGCAGCGTCAGAATATTGCGAGCGGAACGAACTGGGAGCCAATTGTCGGTTACTCTCGTGCGGTCAAAGTGGGATCGTACGTCCACGTTTCAGGTACCACTGCCACCGGCCCCGATGGGAAGATCATAGGCATTGGAGACGTCTACGCTCAGACCGTGCAGACGCTCAGAAATATCGAAAGCGCACTGCAAAAAGCGGGCGCCACCATGAAAGATGTCGTCCGCACGAGAACCTATGTGATCAACATCGCTGAGTGGGAAAAAGTTGGTCGGGCTCACGGAGAAGTTTTCCGCGACATCCGTCCGGCCACCTCGATGGTGCAGGTCAGCGCCTTGATCTCGCCTGAAATCCTTGTCGAGATCGAAGCGGACGCCGTCATCGGTTAGGCTTCACCGCAGTCGCTTCGTCATGTTCACGAAGTGACACGGCAACTTCGGATTCAGTTCGCCGGGAAACGGCTCGGTCCCAATCTCCACGTACCCGCGCCGCGAATAGAACGTCCGATTATCTGTCCGCAAGTTCACGGTCCGCAGATCCATGTAGCGGCACCCCGCGTTTGTGCAGATCTCTTCAGCTTTTTTCACCAAGGCAGATCCGATTCCTGCTCGCTGCAGACTGGTATCCACTGACAGCAGCCCAAGATAAGCTCGCTCTCCGCGAAGCTCGACGTAAACGCATCCTGCAAAGATGCCGTCCTCATCGGCAACAACGAATTTGCCTTTTGCCATCAGTGAGCGAACCGCTTCGCAGTCGATCCGGTCGCCATCAATAAAAAAAGACTCGGCCTTGCGGAAGGCCGCGTTGATCAATGTCGTAAGAGCCACCACATCCGGTGACTCACCTATTCGAAACTCCACAATGAGATCTCCTCGTCAGGGGAAAGGTAAGTGGCACCTCTTCTCAGCCCGCTCGGCAAAAGTCTTTAGCGCCCTCGGCGGTGAAGGCTTTTTAGTGGTTAGCCGTCATTTTCGCTTGACATCTTCTCCGCCGCGATCATAATGCGTCCAATCAGTTTCACAAGGCCCTCTTCCGAGCATGTTGTCAGGAGGCATCTATGAGCGTGCTGGAACTTTGTGACCGCGAAATCGCCGCCATCGGACTGGACGCTTCCGTCGCCGATGCCATCAACAAAATGCTTGACCACCACGTCGGCGCTGTCGCCATTGTGGATAGCGAATACCGCGTCGCAGGCATCTTCACCGAGCGGGACGTTCTCCGCAAAATGTCGCTGACGCGCCTCGACCCCCACAGCACATCCATCCGCGAGCTGATGACGACGCCTGTGGAGATGGCGACGCGCGAAACCGGCGCCGGCGAGGCACTGAGCATTATGCTCGAACGCCACTTCCGCCATCTCCCCGTCGCCGACAGCAACGGCAAGTTGCTCGGGATTCTCTCCATCCGCAATCTGCTCGAGTGGCGGGTCGACGACCTCAGCCATGAGCTCGACTCGTTGGAGCAATACATGACGAACGACGGTCCCGGCGGATAGCAGTCGGATCACTTCGCGGCTCTCTGCGCTCTCAGCGGCAGTTCTCAGCGAACCCGGCAAGCCTTTGTTTGGAGCTCAAGCAGAATCCCGCGCCGGTCCCCGATTCACTTCTCTCTCTGCCATTCCCGGTAAGCCTCGCTCTTCGAAATTCCCCGTTCCTTCGCTACGCGCTTCAGAGCAGCTTTCTCGTCGAGCTTCTCGTCTGCCATGATCTGGTCCATTCTTTGACGGACAGTCGCCCGGACCGTTGAGCTCTGCGGTTCAACCTCGGACTTACCGATCAACAGCGTGATTTCGCCTTTGACAACATCCCTTTCTCGTAACGTCTTCAGCAGCTCGGAAGCCCGCCCGCGCAGGAACTCCTCATGCAGCTTCGTGACCTCCCGGGCGATGACCACCTGACGTGCGTCCCCCAGCACTTCGACAATGTCTTCGATGGCCTCGACGATGCGATGCGGAGCCTCATAAAAAACTTGCGTTCCAAGAGACGTCCTGATCACTTCCAGCGCCGCTCGTCTTTCTCCGCGCTTTGCCGGAAGAAATCCATTGAACCGGAACGAGTCGGTGGGTAGCCCGCTCGCCACCAGCGCCGACAAAAACGCCGATGCTCCGGGAATCGGAACAACAGGAATTTCATGACGAATGGCCAGCGTGATCAAGCGATATCCTGGATCGGAGATTCCCGGCATTCCCGCGTCTGTCACGAGCGCCACGCTCGCGCCCTCCTGCATCTCCTTCACCAGTTCCGCCGATTTCGTCAGCTCATTGTGTTCGTGATAGCTGGTTGTCCGCGTCCCAATCGCATAGTGATTGAGCAATTTCTGAGTCTGCCGCGTATCCTCGCACGCAATCACGTCGACTCCCTTCAGCACGCGCAGCGCCCGCAGCGTGATGTCTTCCAGATTGCCGATCGGCGTCCCTACAATGTAAAGTGCAGGTCCTTGCAGAGAGTCTCGTTCCTGGTCTGCTTTGTTGATTTCCGGTTCCGAGCGGCTCATGGCGGGAGTCTATCACCGCCTCCCCTGGCCCTCAGAACCTCTCAGCGGCGGTGGCCTCTAACTCAAATATCGAACTCCGGCAGCTTGCGCCGCATAAAAATCGGGTAACAAAGCGGGCCTGCTGCTAGAATTTCCCCAGTGCCGACAGCTAGTCCCAAGTCGAGGACGTCCCGGCGTTATCGCATGTTTCGACCGCCGCACCTTCTGAGCGACGCCCTTCGTGACTTTCTCACGACCCAGCCCGGCCGCGACCTTCGCACCATTCTCACTCTTCTTCCGGCACAGTGGAACACCTACGTGATGGGAGGACTGCTCCGCGACCTGTTCCTCGAACGGGCTCTGCACATCCGAGCCAAGCCTTCTGACCTTGATCTCGTCGTCTTCGGGGCTGAGTCCGTTCAAGATGTTCGAAACAAGTTGGGTTCCGCCATCCTGGCAACAAACTCCTTCGGCGGGGTGAAATGTCGTCTCCGCTCCACCGGATTGGTTTTCGATTTATGGCGCGTGGAAGATCACACCAACATGGTGCGGGCACGCCAGCCGCATACGATCGAGCAATTACTTCAACACAATCTGCTCGACATCGATGCGATTCTCTGGGATCCGAAGACCGACCGCCTCCACGATGGCGGCTGCCTCAAGGCCGTCATCGCCGAACGTATCGGGTTGCAAGGACAGGAAGGCGTATCCCGAACCGTGGTCGCCGCGCAAATCGCTCATGTATTGACGGTCGCCTACAAGACGAACTTCCCGCTCTCCGAAGATGTGCGTTCGTTCGTAGCCGCAGCCTCTCGCCGTTGTCCAGCCACCGAGATTGAGAATATTCTTGACCGCAAGATTCCTCATGCCGCAACCCAGCTGAAGGCGTTCTGGCAGGATATCGTTCAAGGGGGTGCTCAACCATGCCCGATCCCGGCGAGGCAGCCGATCCCGCAAACGGCACGAGCGAAGAGAAATTCCTCTTCGCTGAATATCAGGCACTGATCAGCCTCGACGGCTCACGAAACGATCGGCTCGACCGCTTCCTCACGATTTTCATGACATTAGCGGCCGCGCCCTGGGCGCTTTACGCTCTGGTCCTCAAAGATCATCCCGGGACACCCTCGGTCTCCGGAATCCCCTTCCCCGTCGCCGCTGCCTTCTTCTTAATCGGAATTCTCGGAGCGCTGGTCGCCATGATGTTCATCCAGATGCGCTTCACCATCATCCTCTACACGCGCGCCCTGAACTCCATTCGCGGACACTTCCTCGCTCCCCACACTCTCTCGTTTCGGCTTCCGTCCGATCCGACCAAGCCTCCCTATCACGAAAAGGGCAACTACATACAGTTCGCCGTGCTGGGAATGGGTTTGGTCAATTCCGGATACATCGGCCTCGGACTATACAACCTGATTCGCTGGCCGCAGAAATCACTCGCACACGCCATCGTGTTCACTCTTGTAGGCCTCATCCTCTGGTTTCTGCACATGCGGTACTACTCCACTCAGGCGCGCCGCCGCGAGCGGCATAGTCATGGCTCCCGCGAATTGCGCTGGTCAAAGTAGAGGCAGGAGTGCTCTTTTGGAAATTGTTTCGAGCAGGCTCGCCGGCAGCCTAGGCGTGATGTGCCTGCATGACTGGAACTTCAGCCCGTTTGCGCTTGTAGCGAAATCCTCTAAGCCTGCCCCATCCCGCTCCCACGAAAATACGCCGCCGCGTCTGAGCGAAGTAGGATCCACGCGATCCCCGCAAAAACAATAACGTGCACTGCCAGTCCCTTAAACGGAGGGAATGCGCTCAGTACAATGTGAAATCCCATCCACGCCAGCGCTAGCCACCGGGCCCAGCTCTGCGCTCGGAGCATATATATCCCGGCTACCAATGCCAGCAGCTCTGTGAATTCCACGGCAAAATCATCCCAGTGCGGATGAAGAAGCCCCGGTGAGTGGAACAGAAAAGTAACCGTGCCCACTGCGATAAAGAGCCATGCCACTCCGGTCACAGCTATCGGTCGCGGATTCTCGCTCAACCCAACCTCCTCAGCAAGATTCCGCATTATGCCGTAAGCGAACTGAAAAAGGCTCGAGCATGTGCAAGTTTTTGCTTGACATAATTTACTGTGTGTCATACAGTGTATGTCGTACACTATATGGCAAACAGCACATCCAATGGGGAAGTTTTTGAAAATCTTAGACTTGAGCTCCGACGTGGATGCCTGACCCTGGCCGTCTTGACCCAGCTTCGCACCGAGCGTTACGGCTACACGCTCCGCAAAGCGCTGGCGGAGGACGGACTAGAGATCGATGAAGGAACCCTCTATCCGCTTCTGCGCCGCCTCGAAAGCCAGGCATTGCTCGTCAGCCAATGGCGCGAAGAAGAGAAGCGCAAGAAGCGCTTTTACAAATTGTCGCCCACCGGGGAAGAAACGCTCGCCCACCTGTTGGCCGAATGGGAACGCATCAACACTTCGCTGAACAAGATCCTTCGAGAGGTAACGCAATGAACACGCCGAAAAATCCGTCTGAAATTGTCGACCGCTATCTGCAAGCCGTCCGCTTCTGGCTTCCGAAAACCCAGCGCCAGGAAGACGTGCTCGCCGAACTCGGCGACGATTTGCGCTCACAGGCCGAAGAAAAGGAATCGGAACTTGGCCGCCCTCTCACGGAAGAAGAAGTCTCCGAAATCGTCAAGCGCTGCGGCATGCCCATGATCGTTGCCGCGCGCCTTGCGCCGAAACGTTACCTGATCGGCCCAACGTTGTATCCGATCTACGAGTTCGTGCTGAAGATGGTGCTGCTCTGGATATTGGTTCCGGTTTTTGTGTTCATCATCGGCCCGGTAAACCTGGCCACGCATAACGGAGAACTAGGAACAGCGATTGGACTGACCGTCGGAAATTTATGGTCAGCATTGTTCATCGCCGCGGGAACCATCACGCTGATTTTTGCGGTGATCGAGCGCTCCGCGGCCTTCGCAAAAACCGAATGCAAATGGGATCCGCTGAAGTTGCCGCCGGTCCGCAAGCAGGAACGAAAACCGTCCGCGGTGCAGACTATCTGTGAACTGGCTTTCAATTTCTTCGGCCTGATTTGGCTTCTGCTGATTCCGCAGAATCACTTCTTGATTCTTGGCCCCGCCGCGGGATACCTCAAGCCCGGTCCGATCTGGCATACGTTCTATCTTCCCATCGTCGCAGTCGCGGCCTATTCGGTCCTGCGCTGCGTGGTCACGCTTGCCCAGCCGCAATGGCCCTGGTTCCCGGCACTGGGCAACCTGTTGCAAAACGCGTTTATGTTGATCATTCTGAAATTCATGCTCAGCGCCGCGGGCCACTACTCCGGTGCGGTATGGCACCCGTTCGTTGTAGTCGATCAAGCCGCAACCTCAGCTCAATCCCTGCGAGTCTCAGCCATCGTGAACGCATCAATCCTGATCGGCCTACTGGGAACCTGGATCGGACTCTGCATTGCCGTCCCAATTCAAACCTGGCAACTCATTCGCCGCCTGCGCAACGGCGCACCGAACAAAGAACAAGCCGCGGCACTTCACGTTCTCTGAAGTCGTGGAGCCCCGGACTCCCTCGTCCGGGAGGCAGCGTCACAAATCTCTGATAACGGCAGTGCCACCCCCGGCGGACGAGGACGTCCGCCGCTTCACAAATCCTTTGCGGTAAGATCAAAGGTTATGACAACATCAGCAACTGAACCTGAGACGGGCGCGAGTCCCGCTCCGGAGTCGCGTCCCTCTAATTTTTTGCGCGACCGCATCGCCGAAGATCTCAAAACCAATAAATACAACGGACGTGTGCAGACGCGCTTTCCTCCTGAGCCCAATGGCTACCTGCACATCGGTCACGCGAAAGCGATCTGCATCGACTTCGGACTGGCCGACGAGTTTGGCGGCCACACGAACCTGCGCTTCGACGATACCAATCCTGAGAAGGAAGACGTCGAGTACGTCGACTCCATCATGGAAGACGTAAAGTGGCTCGGCTTCCGCTGGGATGGCCTCTTCTACGCCTCAGACTATTTCGATCAGCTCTATGAGTGGGCCATCAAGCTGGTGAAAGATGGTAAGGCTTACGTCGACGATCTGACCGCGGACGAAATTCGCAAGCATCGCGGAACCCTGACTGAGCCTGGCAAAGACAGCCCGTATCGTAATCGCTCCGTCGAAGAGAATCTGAACCTGTTTGAGCGAATGCGAGCCGGCGAGTTTCCCGATGGCTCCCGCGTGTTGCGCGCCAAGATCGACATGTCGTCGCCGAACCTGAACATGCGCGATCCCGTGATGTACCGCATCCTCCACGCGGACCATCACCGTACGGGCAACAAGTGGCCGATCTATCCCATGTACGACTACGCGCATGGCCAGTCGGACTCGATCGAGAACGTCACCCACTCGATGTGCTCACTCGAGTTCGCCGACCATCAGCCGATCTATCGCTGGTTCATCGAGCAACTCGGAATCTTTCCGTCGCAGCAGATCGAGTTCGACCGCCTCAGCCTGACCTACACGCTGATGTCGAAGCGCAAGCTGCGCCAGCTTGTCGAGCAGGGCACCGTACGCGGCTGGGACGACCCGCGCATGCCCACGCTCGGTGGCCTTCGCCGCCGCGGTTACACTCCGGAAGCGATTCGGAATTTTGTTGGAGCAGTCGGCGTGTCGCGCACGAACGGAATCGTCGACCTCGCCATGCTTGAGCACTTCGTCCGTGAGGATCTGAACAAGCGCTCCACGCGTGTGATGGCCGTTCTGCGTCCGTTGAAGGTTGTGATCGATAACTATCCCGAAGACCAGGTCGACGAGATGGACGCCACCAACAATCCGGAAGACGAGAGCGCCGGCACGCGCAAGGTCCCTTTCTCGCGCGAGCTTTATATCGAACACGACGACTTCCGCGAGGTGCCTCCGCCAAAGTATTTTCGCCTGTCTCCCGGCAAAGAAGTGCGCCTGCGTTACGGCTACTTCATCACCGCGAATAGCGTCGTGAAGAATGCCGCAGGAGAGGTGCTCGAAGTGCATTGCACGTACGATCCCGCGACGCGCGGCGGCAACGCACCGGATGCTCGCAAGGTGAAGTCGACAATCCATTGGGTCTCGGCGAAGCACGCTGTCGATGCGGAAGTAAGAATCTACGAGACACTGTTCACCAAGTCGAATCTTGCTGAAGTCGAAGAGGGCAAGGATGTCCTCGACTATTTGAATCCGAACTCGCTGGAAGTGATCCCGCACGCCAAGCTGGAACCGTCGCTGGCGAACGCGGCGGCGGGCAGCCGCTATCAGTTCGAACGTCTCGGCTATTTCTGCGCCGATCCTGATTCGAAACCCGGAGCGCCTGTATTCAACCGCACGGTTGCGTTGAAAGACACCTGGGCCAAGGTGGAAAAGAAGCAGGCCAAGGGTTAAACGCTCAAAGGAAAGCACTTGGCGGAGTTTTCCACAGTGTTCCTATGGGAACGTTCCCATGTACAGAAATGTACATACATATGTCCGTTTCCCCAGCTAAGTAGTTGATGATACTCGGACAACCGCCTTTTTGGTTTTCCAATAGCCGCCTCTCAGCCGGCAGTGTTCGTTGGAGGAAAGTGGCTATGTAAGAATCCCGCCAAGTGGATATTGCGCAATTCCACTTTCCTTTCCATGCTAAGAGTCGAGCCACCCTCTTCCATGGCCAGTGGGCGGGCCTCCCCGACATGCATTTCACCATTCTCGTCCCTTTCCTGCTCCTTGAATTCTCCCGTACGGCATTGTCTACGTGTGTCGCCGGACTTGTGCTGCTGGTGATTGGAATCATGTGCGCGCGGGGTGATTTCTTACGGGCAAGCGGCCTCGACAAGTTTGTTTCACTAAGCAATTTGTGTTTCGCGGCTCCGCTTGCGGTCTTCGGTGCAGAGCATTTCTCGGCTGCGCAGGGCATCAGTCAGATCGTGCCGAAGTTCATGCCGTGGCCATTGTTCTGGACTTACCTGGTGGGAGCGGCCCTTGTGGCTGCATCTCTAAGCATCGCCATCAAACGCCATGCGTTCTTGTCAGGCCTGCTGTTCGGCGTGATGATGTTTCTGTTTGTCGCCATGATGGACCTCCCCGGCACGCTGGCGGATACACACAACCGGATTTCCTGGACGCTGATGTTCCGGGAACTCTCGTTCGGCGCCGGCGGCTGGATGATCGCTACAGCTGCAATCAATCAGCCGCAGGAACCAAGCCGGAGAAAAGCATTTGTTGTCTTAGGATGCGTGATCATTGGAATCACCGCGGTGCTCTATGGGGTTGAGAACTTTCTTCATCCCATCAATGTTCCCGCCGTACCACTCGAGAAGGTCATGCCTACCTGGATTCCGGCCCGATTGCTCATCGGATACGTGACCGCAGCAATCCTCGTGGTTGGGGGAATGGGCATTCTGTCGGTGAAAATGGCGCGCACTGCGGCGGCATATCTGGGCTCGTGGGTTCTGCTGCTCGTAGTACTCGTCTATGGCCCGATCCTGATTGTATCGCTGCTGGATCCGAGCACCGCCGTAAAAGTTGAGGGGATCAATTACTTCTTCGACACATTGCTGTTTGCCGGAACGGTGCTGGCGCTGGCCAGTGCGGCGGCCACGGTGCCAGCAGTCGTAGTAGAAACTCCCCGCTGATGAAGCGAGCAGATGCGAGGTTCGACTGTGAGATTGCGTCGTCCCAGCACGAATCTATTCGCTAAGATGGCGCGCTGGGACGGAACCTTCGGGTTTCCGTTCTTCGAAACTGAGGGCACGACGCTCTCACTGCTGCGGCAGGGGAACGTATGTCGCGTTATTGACCGGCGTGTTCAGCAAATCGATCACGGTGTCAGGAATTCCGCCAGCTGCGTCCAACTCCGCGGGAGGACCAAATCCGAGTTCTTCAGAGCTCTGCGAATGAATGACGCCATTCACGACCGTAAGCGTGCTCAAGCCCGCGACGGCGCTCAAAGCGGGTACGATCGAATCGCTATCCTGACCGAAAATCGTCGGCCAACCGCTCGACGTGAGATCTGCGGCCAGCGAGTCCCCATGGCAGAGCAGGCGAATAGCGCGCGACGCGCTCGATGTATCGAGCCCGTCCAGTTGGCTTTGCGACTCCAAGCCTTGAATTAGCGCAGTCGGCAGCGGATGTGCAATCGGATTCTGAAGCTGTTGCAAAGCCGCGCTGAGACCACCGCCAAAGCCATCACCTTGAAGATCGGCCACTCCTCCGCTGGCGGTGGTGCCGTTCTTGAAAGTCACCGAAGTAAAACTCGGACTTCCCGAAGTCGCAAGCACCCCTCGCACGCACTGGTTGTTGCTGGTGAGAAGCATGGTGGCGAGCGGCGAGCCCCAATGTGGCGTCCCGATCGTGATCACTTTGTGGACGAATCCAAGGGCAAATGTTATTGGGCTATAGAACTGGCTGATCATGGGTAGTGTTCGCGTGATATCGCCCCCCATGCTGTGCGCGACGATGTCGGCTTGAACCCCTGCGACGGGCACACTCGCGGGATTTGTTCCATTCTTGAAGCTGGTAATGGAGTTGTAAATCTGTTGCAGGACCGTGGGAGCGTTGAATGCGAACCCCAGCGCGCTGGCGGGAGTGTTCGCGATGCTGCTCTTCGCCCAACTCGGCACCGGCGGCGAGTAGGACTTGATTTGACCGCCGATGACTTTGGAGTAGTCCGCCCGGCTGATGAACCAGCGCGGATCGGTGATGAGCGGGGTGAAGTCGTCCCATGACGCAGCGCTCGCCCAGAGCCCATGCACAAGCACAAGCGGCGGCCGCACTAGCGCCACGGAGGTTTCTGAAGAAATCCCCGTGTCGAGCGCCTGAACTTCCAAGTTGATGAATCGCTCGGATTCGCTGACGTCCTGGCCCTCAGGCCTCGGGAAATCCAGCGGACTGCCATAAATCGCGAAGGCCATCGGTCCCACTGAAGTATTGACGGCTGAAACGGTCAGTTGGCTGGCGGTAAAGGTGGCCGTACCGACCGCTGCCAATCCGCCGTCCTCGACTGATGAAGTACTCTGGACGCCCTGATCATTAACCACGGTGATGGTGAACTGTTCGCCGACTGAGTTCGCCGGAATGCGGAGCACTAATTCGCTCGCCGAATCAGCGGCGGTACCCTCCACCAGTCGACCCTTGCTCGCAAGCACATTCACATTCGTCGTGACCGCCGGCCCGTTTAGCAGTGCCGGAACCGGATCGAGAAGGGTGAGTTGGGGAGGTGCAGATGGCGCCGCTTCTTGCTGTCCATGCAAACTCGAGGGCAGAAGGAGCATGAAGCAAAGGAAGACAGGAATACAAACTGAAATCAATTTTGCGAGCGCAATAGACTTAAAAAGCTGCATGGCTGGCCTCCAGAGGGATCGCAGCGTGCAATTCGAAGACGGGTTGGAAGTGAAACGCAGAGATTGTACAACGATTTCGGCAGGCGGAGGCGGGAAGCGAGTCCCGGCAAATATCGGCGCGACTATCCCCGATCATCCGCGGCCAGGGGGGGATGAACTTCCGCTTTTATCCGTGAACGTGCGGGCTCTGCGCCGGGTTCGCGTGGTGCTGCGCCGGCTCCTTCACAACCTTCACGTCGAAACTTACCGGCAAAGTCTTGGGCGGGAAGCATTGCGCGTTGTCGCAGGCCTGGTAGCGCAGCACGCCGCGCATGATGTATTTCCCCGGTGATACGGAGCTGAGCGGATGCACGGCCACATTGATCGTGAAATCGCCGCTATAGACATTCAACTTCTCGTCGGGCGAGAAGGGGAACGTCAGATCTTTGCCTGCGGGATATTCAATTTTGCCCAGGACGATATCAGTCGGCAATTCCATCTTCAAAGCGGTGGGGATCAGAAACTCAGATTTCGGCGTATTGGAATTGATGTGGAATCCCGAAGCCACGCGGAAATTTAAGGGAACCATGGTCTGTGCGCTGCGGGGAGCACTGACGGTGTTCACGGGAACCATGGTCACGGAGGGCCCGCGACTGGACTGCGCCCCCGCCGTACCGAACATAAAGAGCAGCGTGCATACCGCGCTTGAAATGCGATTTGGCAAGCTCATCGTTCTCACCGCCAGGAAGAGTTCACTGACAAAGCTTTCTAATTCTGAGCCTGCAACACCGGTTTCGACGAGTTACTTTCGATCAACCCGACTTGTGTTTTTAAGGCCTTCTTGACCGAGTCCTCAATCTCGCCGCGGCCTTTCAGGCCGATGATCCGGTCGACGATCTTCCCATCGCGTCCCACAAAAAAGCTTTCCGGCAAGGCAGGAACGCCGCCATAAGCATCTCCGACCGATTCTTTGCCGAGCAGCACGGGATAGTTCACTCCCATGTCTTTGGCGAATTTGGCGATTTCATCTTTGCCGGAATCATCCATGGCGACGCCGACAACTTGCAGCCCCTGGGAACGATACTCATCCTGCAATTCCACTAGCCAGGGCGTCTCGATCTTGCAAGGACCACACCAGGTGGCCCAGAAATTCACCAGCACGGCTTTGCCGTGAAAGTCCGCCAGACTGACGTCCTTGCCATCCAGCGTTTCGAGGGTGAAATTCGGGGCAGGAGTTCCATATCCGAGAACTCCAGGTGCGCGGTCTACGCCGGAGCGCCGAGCCACGTGGAATCCGAAATAGAGCATGCCTGCTGCTACCACGGCTACCACAACCAAAGCCAAGGGACTGCGGCCGGGCGGCGGAGCCGGGTGCTCGGGCGGAGCGGGAACTATCTCGGGCCCGGGGGTCCCGCCCGCACTGGAAATATGATCAGTCGATGGAAGACCATCGACAGGTGGGTTCGGGTTCTCTAAAGGGTGCGGCGGTTGTTCAAATGCGGACATGCGACGGAAACCTCACTACAAAGCAAATCGATTCAAGAATGAAAGCCAGCTTGAGATAAGAGTAAACCGGCCCATGACGAGCAGCACTCCGAGGGCGATCAACAAGCCACCGGACGCAACTTCAAGCGCATGCATGTGCGAGCGGAAGCGGCTATAGAACTTGAGAAAGCGCTCCATCAGCAATGACGTCAACAAGAACGGTACTGCCAGACCCAGAGAATACACGCCCAGCAGAAGGATGCCTTTCACCAACGTGTCCTGCTCGCTCGCGAGAGTCAGAATGGCCGTCAGGATCGGACCGAGGCACGGTGTCCACCCGAAAGCGAAGGCAAATCCGATGACGAAGGCCCCGATTGGTGTACTGCTGCCTTTCACGCTGTGCAGGCGGGCATCGGTGTACAGGGCTTTGATCTTGAAAAGCCCGGTCAAATGCAGGCCGAAGATGATGATGACGACACCGGCCACAATCGAAAGTGTGTGCTTATAGCGAGCGGCGATCTGTCCGACCTCGGTCGAGATCGCGCCCAGCGTGACGAAAACAACACTGAAGCCGAGGATAAAGCCGATGGAATTCACCATCACGCGGCGCATCAACTGCGCTTGTGGGGACTTCAGTTCCTCCACACCGGCGCCTGAGATCAGCGAAACATATCCCGGCACCAACGGCAGCACGCACGGCGATAGAAACGAAATCAGACCTGCGACAAAAGCCGCAATGGGAAGAGGTAGGCTCGACATTCGTCTTTATTGTACCTGTTGATAAGACGCGGGACGGACCGTTTAGTTTCAGATTTCAAAGGTGGGTGTCGGCGGAAGGAAACAAAAGGGCGGCCGAAGCCGCCCTGATCGAAGTGTTGGGTGTTACACGAGTAGCGGCTTGTATTATTTCCCAGCGCCCGCCGCCGCCGCCTTGACCGGAGTGCCCAGGTTCATGCTTTCGATCTTATGCAGGACGGCCTCGGTGCTCGTGCCGGTGTCGACGCAGGCATCTACGTACGGATGGCGGCTGCCGTCAGCATGCAAGACAAACACTTTCGTCTCAGCGTTCGCTTTCTTGACCATGTAGGGCAGATGGTGGCGATCATTGCGGCTCATCGACGATCCCAGCACAACCAGATCGAACTTCGATTTCTTGAGAGCCTCTTCTGCGGACTTGCGTCCTATCGCCTGCTGCACGGTATGCCCGGCCTTCTGAAACGCCGCGGCTTGCTCCGCTAAAACCTCTGTATCCCCTTCGCCATAAAGAATTGTTAACTTTGCCTTTGCCATTGACTCCCCTCGATTGGCACCTGACACACCCGTGCCTGTCCATGACGCTAGCAATGGCAAGGTCCCCATTAAACGTCACCAAAGACGCATGACCCAGCGAGACGTTTCCAGCGAGCACCAGGGGTCCTCGCGGCTCGCGAACCAGCAAAAACAGGACATTCCTGAGGACTAGAAAACAACGAAATGCTGCACCGAGAGATTCCACTTTCAAAATCCTTCCCCAAAAACCCCTTCCGGCGCTAAACTTTTGCTCCGGAGGCTTTCCACCCCATGTCAGCCACCCACGTCTGGAGAGCTGTACTCATAACGTTTTTGTTGACTCCTTGGCTCGCCGCGCAGTCTGCGAACCAGTCCACCACCAGTTGCAACCTCGACGACGGACGGCAGGTCTATATCCGCTACACGCCGGTTTCCCTGAAACAGCAGAAGATTCAAAACGGCAAGCCCTTTGAACCCGGCGGTACCGCCATGACTTTGTTCACCGAAGCGCCGTTGACTCTGGGTAGCTCGCAGATTCCGCTGGGCGCCTACACGGTGTATCCAATTCCGGCGAAAAGCAACTGGACGATTGCCGTAAATAAAAACGTCACCGCCGGAACGCCGTACGATGAAAAACAGGACATCGCCCGCAGCGTGATGGAAACAGCCCAGGTGGAATCGCCCTCCGACACGTTAGAAGTGGCCTTCGCCCATGTCGGGAACCGGTGCACCTTGCGCATTTACATCGGCAAGGCCGCGTCGTTCGTGGATTTCACCGCGAAATAACATCGCTGTCGTGCAGCGATCGCCCGGTCACGATTGTCAGACGGCCGCGAGTCTTCTTGCATGATCCGGAGCGTTTGCGAACGATTACCGTCGATTAGCCGTCTGACTGCGAATCTTTTCATGCGCCTTCTCATCCTGCTGCTGGCCGTTGCGACTACCGCTGCGCAATCCCAAGCGCACTTTCAGGTCTCCCACAGTACCGAGAGCCTGCGCGGAGTCAGTGCAGTTTCCCGCAAGATTGCCTGGGCCAGCGGCACCCGCGGAACCTATCTACGAACCACCAATGAAGGACAAGACTGGGTCCCTTCGAAAGTTCCCGGCGCCGGATCGCTCGACTTTCGCGGCGTCGTCGCATTCTCAGCCGACGAGGCATTTCTGATGGCGAGCGGCCAGGGCGAGCAATCGCGGATCTATCACACAACTGACGCCGGACAGCACTGGACGCTGCAATTCACCAATCACAATCCGAAAGGCTTCTTCGATTCGATTGCGTTCTGGGATGAAAAGCACGGGGTTGTATTGGGCGATCCCGTCCCCGACGAAAATGGAAAATTGAAGTTCGAGATCCTGCTCACCGACGACGGACAGACCTGGCACGAACTATCGCCTTCGCTTCTACCGGATGCAATCGAAGGCGAAGGAGCGTTCGCCGCCAGCAATACTTGCATCGCAATCTTGAAGCGAGGACTGCAAAAGCAGCACTCGGACCGAGGGTCGCAGGCGCAGAGACCGAAGTCCTCAGCCCCAGCCGCGCTTGACTCCAACATCTGGTTCGCGACCGGAGGCAAAGCTGCCCGGGTCTTCCACTCGCCTGATGATGGAAAAACCTGGGAAGTATTCGAGAGCCCCATCGTTCATGGGATCGAATCCGCGGGGATATTCTCGATCACCTTTCGCGATCCGCTCCACGGTGTGATCGCCGGAGGCGACTACAAACGTGCTCACGATGACGGCCCCAATCTCGCGTTCACAGAAGATGGCGGAAAGACCTGGAGGCTTTCCGAGGCTAAGCCGCAGGCGTACTTTTCGGCCGCGGCGTATGCGCGCGGCACAGACCGCGACCGGCTGATCGTCGTTGCCCAGGATTTCATCCTTGAGCTTCGTCGGTCGGCAAATCCTCAACGCATCGGCGGGAAAGCAGCGCAAGGGTTTAGCTTTAATGCCGTCAGTCCTTACCCGGAAGGTGGCGCACTCGTGGTTGGAGCCAAGGGCGTTATCGCCTCGCTGCCGTAAGATCGGGTTACCAAAGTCCCATCCCTTCCTGTCCTTTGCAATCACCCGCTGATCCCGCACCATGTAGAAGATTAGAAATGTCTCCTTCTCCCCCAGATCGAGAACTCGCTTGAACAAAACGTCTGTAGCTCTCTTCGTCATTGCCGCCACGACTTTCGTGGGGACTCAAGCCCAAACCAGTTCGCCGTCCGCCTATGCAACGACTCAAAATGGCCCTACGACGGTCCAGACGGCCGCGAGCGCTCCACTGACGCCGGCTCCCATTGCGCCTGTTTCGCGCACGATCAAGGCTACGCACTACCGCCTGCAAGGTGGACAGGCCAAGCTCGACTTTCACGGAACCGACCAGCTGCAGCGAGCCTCCGGCGAAGCCAAGGTCGAAGGCAAGAAGACGAATTTCGAGATCGAAGCCAAGTTCCAGGGCTTTGAAGACGCGACCAAGTTCGGCCTCGAGTATCTGACCTATGTTCTGTGGGCGATCTCTCCGGAAGGTCGCCCGGTGAATCTCGGCGAGCTCACGCTCGATCATCACGGCAACGCCCAGGTGAAGGCTTATACCGACTTACAGACTTTTGGGATGATCGTCACTG
>JASLEQ010000183.1 GCA_030151135.1 Candidatus Sulfotelmatobacter sp.
CTGGCCGTCCCAACGCCGCACTTTGATGATCAGATCCTTGTTTTGATGTGGCGCCGGGTCAACGCCCAGGCTGAATCGCGTTACCTCCAGTTGCAAGACGCCATCATGAACGAACGTGCGAACCCGAGCGGTTACATCAACCCGGTTTCCCGGAACTCCCCACTCGGCGCGCACCAATTCGCCGCCTTGTGCCTTTGCTGAGGCTCCAAACACACTGACGCAGGATAGAATTGCCAACGCATAAATCAGCCGACCAAAACGCATGTGTCCCCTCCAGATTGCTTTCAGCAGAATCATAGGGGCCGCGGCCCTGCAGCGACACCGTACCGAAGTACAGCAACCACCGTTCCTGGAGGTCGACAATTCGTTCATCAGACAAGGTATCTCCTCATTCAACAACGGCGGTGCAAACCATTTTGTGCCCCATCGACTCTAAAGATGATTCCTTCTCGAGTTGAAGCTATGAATTCGGTCGCGTGCACTCCGTCGCCCGTCGATTTCCCGTTGAGATTCGAGTTCGCCAGTCCGCGCGAGCGCGCGACCTGGATCTACGGACTTCTTCGGGAGATCCTCGACATCCCCACGGACCGACGCACCCAACGTGTTGCGCAAATCACCGCCGCCATTGATGCTCACCCCCACCGTGACGAGATTCGGGCCACTTTTCGAGATTTCTGGTCGCACCACTCCTATGTTCGTGTGATTTCCGAAGCCGGCCTTCCTGATGAGATATTCCTGCTCCGCGAACTTTATGTGCGCGCCGCAAAACGCTTCATCCCGGAAGATGAGGTCAAGGGGGACCTCTATGTTCTCTTGGATTCCCTCGGGCTGCGCGAACCCGATGCCGCCTGGATTGCCTCTTTACCCGATGACGTGGTCGCGTGGTGGTCCGACATATTCCGTTTGTCTCTCCCCTCGATGCTGGCATCCTGCAAAATTCTCGCTCTACGAGCTACGAACATTGCCCTCTCGCGGGACATGATCATTCTCGCCAGCGATGACGACATTACGAAGTCCAGTTTCTTCCACCTCCCTTCGCTGGTGGAACGTGTTGTACTTCATCCGGAGGACATTCTTCTTTGGGAACGGCAGCGCGACGCCTGCACTGCTCAACTGCGCGAGTTCAACGAACGGCTGGAAAAAGAAGGAACATCCGCTGGATTGATCTTCCGTCTACGCCTGCTCCGGTCGTTTTTGTGGAGAATCGATCAGGTCCTCAACCTGCGCAAACCTGGCGCGGATGGCCGCAAATTTGCAGCTCTGCTGATTCATGGCTTCGCCTCTCAGCGGCGCATGGCCAAAGTTGTCAGTACTACGTTCCGCCGGCTCGCTCGCAGCCTGGTCGAAAAGACCGGACGCGTCGGTGTTCACTACATCGCCGAAAATGCCCGCCGCTGGCGCGTCATGGGCGCAGGGGCCATTATGGCCGGCGTCATCACCTGCTTCACCGCTCTGGTCAAGTACACCATCTCTGCCAGGATCGTCCACGCACCATTTCTGGTCGCCCTTGGCCATTCTCTGAACTACGCGGTCAGCTTCCTCCTCATGCAAGCCGGAGGCTTTCTGCTGTCCTCAAAAATGCCGGCAGCCACCGCCGCCACTCTGGTCGACGCCATGGAAGATCCCGCCAAAGATCACATGGCCAGCTTGCGTGCCATCTCCCAAACCCAAGTCATCGTCACACTAGGAAACCTGCTCGGCGCGATTCCCGTATCCATGCTCATGGATCGCGTCTGGCATCTCGCTTCGGGGCATCCATTTCTGACTCAAGCCGAGGCGGTTCACGGTGTTCACATGGTGATACCGCACCAATCGCCAACCATCGCCTTTGCGATCGTCACTGGAGTCCTGCTCTGGATCGCATCACTTGCGACCGGCTGGACCGCAAATTACATCGCAGTCACGAAAATGGAAACTGCCATCTCCCACAGCCTTCGTCTTCGCCATCGTCTGGGGCTGCAGCGCACCGCTCGGCTCGCGGAGTGGGTGAAGCATCACGCTCCAGGCTCCGTGGGATACATCGTCCTCGGCTTCCTCTTGGGAACGGTGCCGATCCTCGTGTCCCTCTTCGGAATTCCTCTTGAGGTCCGTCACGTCACACTTCAGGCCGCCAGCCTCGGGTACGCCCTCGATGCAATGTTGTTCTACGGCGGTTTGAGCCATCGCGAAATTGTCTATTCCTTGCTCGGAATCCTCTGCATCGGAGTCCTCAATATCGCGACTTCATTTGTCTTGAGTTTTCTGCTCGCAGTGCGCGCGCGTGACGTGAAGGAAGAAAAGGCCCGCACCTTTTTGAAAGAAGTGGCCCGCGAATTCCTGACGAACCCCGGCTCTTTTATCCTTCCAACCCAGACGAAAACCGCAGAAAGTAAGGTTACCTAGCGTCTTCCCGACGAAAATGTTTCATCGCTGAGACCTCAAGTCACGTTAAGCGGAATGGTTAATCAGATTTTCCCAGCGATCTCTGCGGAAGCCTCGGCGCCCGCAGCGGTAAAGGCTTTTCTGCAAAACGAAGGCGACCTAAACCTCCGCGACCCCCGTCTTAGCATGTTCCATCTCTTCAATCACGGCATCGGCAAATTGTGAAGTTCCGGCCTGACCGCCGACGTCGCGGGTCAGTTTCTCCCGATGCCGGTATACGCGCTCCAGCGCATTTCTAATCTGCGTCGAGGCCTCATGCTCGCCCAGGTGCCGTACCATCAACAACGCGGAGCGCAGCAGCGCAGTAGGGTTCGCCAGATTCTTGCCAGCGATATCCGGAGCCGATCCGTGCACCGCCTCAAAGATCGCGCATTCGTCGCCCAGATTCGCACTGGGCACGAATCCCAAACCTCCCACGAACGCCGCGCACAAATCCGAAAGAATGTCCCCGTACAGATTCTCCATCACCAGCATGTCGTACTGGTACGGGTTCATTACCAACTGCATGCAAGTATTGTCGACAATGTGCTCGCCGTACGTAATCTGCGGATAATCCTTCGCCACTGCCCGCGCGCACCGCAGGAATAGGCCGTCCGACAACTTCATGATGTTGGCTTTGTGAATTGCGTGAATTTTCTTGCGCCCATTCTTGCGCGCATACTCGAAGGCGAACTTCGCAATCCGAGTCGAAGCCTTCTCCGTCACGATCTTCAGGCTCTCGACAACGCCGGGCACCACTTCGTGCTCAAGTCCCGAATAGAGCCCCTCGGTATTTTCGCGAACAATAATCAGATCGACATCGGGATATCGCGTCGGAATATGCGGCAAATTCCGAATCGGCCGAAAGTTCGCATACAGCTCAAACTTCTTCCGCAGCGCGACGTTGATGCTCGGAAACCCGCCACCGACCGGCGTTGTCACGGGCCCTTTGAGTCCCACCCGCGTGCGCTCCAGGGACGCAATCAGATCTTTCGGAATGTACTCCCCGGTCTTCTCATACGCGTCCGCTCCAACCGCGAACGTCTCCCACTCAAACTTCACTCCAGTAGCTTCCAGAATGCGCACCACAGCATCGGTGACCTCCGGACCAATGCCATCCCCGGGGATCAGCGTTACTTTATGACTCATGAGATATGTTCCTTACTGAATTTATTTCTGAAAATGATGTCGGGGAAGGCGAGGATTTCAGCCGTCCATTCAAACTGTAAGTGAGTCGGAGTCCAACTCAGTTCGTGCTTTCCACCTTGACTGAAAGTCGATCTACCGTTCGCAGCCGCCTGATCACTGACCGCTGACCGTTTTCACCTTCACCAGATCCTTCAACTCGTTCATGAACTCTTTTACGTCCTTAAAGTCCAGATAGACCGACGCAAATCGTACGTAGGCAACCTTGTCGTACCGCCGAAGCCGGTTCATGATGAGTTCGCCCAACTCGCTGGTCTTCCGCTCGCGCTCCGGAGACTCAATCACAAATGCCTCCGCTTCGTTTACGATCTGCTCCAGCTTCCCAATCGGCACCGGACGCTTTTCGCAGGCCCGCAGAAGCCCGTTGAGCACCTTCTGGCGGTCGAATTTCTCGCGGCGGCCATCCTTCTTCACCACCATATATGGGATCTCGTCGATCCGTTCATACGTGGTAAAGCGCTTGCCGCACTTCAGGCACTCGCGTCGCCGCCGGATTGAGTCGGCTTCCTTGCTCTCACGCGAGTCCACAACTTTGTCGTTCTCAAATCCGCAAAAAGGACATTTCATGGCGCTGTTCGGCCAGAAGGGAAGCGCGCCTGCGCTCACCAGCCGGATAACGAAATTGTAACAGTTGCAACGGTTTCCAAAGATTGCCAGCGAGGTACCGGATTTGCCGCCAGCGATCAGAGTTCGGGTCTCGCGTAAGACTTGGAGGTCAGCCTGAGTTAGGGCCAAAGTAAACCGGCGCTTGCACCCCCTGCGGTGCAAGCGCCAGTTTTCCTCATGCCTTTCTGGTGACAGAAGGCTTGAAGCTTTCGACTCCGGCAGGGCACTCTCCCTCGAGCCCTACTGAATCTGCACCGCATTCTGCTTCAAGTCGCCTCGAAACTTGTCATCGTGATGTCGATGAATTGTAAAAACGCCCATGCGGATAAATGTTTCATTGCCGGCCCAGAATTCGTGGTCCTGCGGGCTCCTCCGACAGATACACGGATCCTGGCGCCTACGGCAACTCGTCCCCCTCGACATCGTACCCATAAGTTGCCGTAGGATTCGGGGCCGTTTTCGCTTTGGTCGGCTTCTTCGATGGATAAAGACGGCCCGGGCTAAAATGGCCGCGGTTCTCGACGTCGTAGTTCTTGGGTAACGGTGGAATCATCGCCGCTCCCCCTTCGATTTGACTGATACGGCTCAGAACGATCTCTGGACGTCCATCGTAGCTCTTGACGTTTCCGTGGATCTCGATCGTTCGTCCTGCCAGCCGCCGAACGTCGCCGACATCCTTAAGGTCGTGCGAGAAAACCACCACAGTAAACGGACAGGCCATCGCATCTTCACAGAAATCGAGGAAGTGAACTCCGTTCGCGCCCGCTTTCACTCTTAGAACTTTTCCAGTGATGCACTTCGTTTCGCCGATGTGCTGTCCTGCTTCGGGAGCTGGGATGCAGTCCGAAGCAAGCAAGCAAGGCTCGGGCAGAAACGCGAGCAGCACAAGATAGAACGATATCGAGGCGAACTTGGGAACTCGTCCTGCCGAACTTTGCGCCCTCGGTCCTGGATTCGCTGTACTTGCAACGGTGCGATTGTCGTTATGCATGCACTGATTTTATGAACCTGAAGGGCGTGGATCAGTGATTGC
>JASLEQ010000225.1 GCA_030151135.1 Candidatus Sulfotelmatobacter sp.
TCTTCTTCGGACGGGAAGCCTTGCGTCTCGCGGCGGCTGGCTGCTGGTTGCCATCGGTGCTGTGATCGGCGTCGTCCTCATCAAGACGGGAACCTCGCGCAGTGAATGGAACAAGCTTTATGCGCACATGGTACTTTCCGGTGCTGGTGTAGCTCTGCTGGTGGCAGCATGGGTACTGCGGCACGGGTCAGACCGGCACATCACCCATTCACGAGTTACCGGGTCAGTTCTTCGCGCTGCTTTATGTCTCGCGGTATTTGTGGGGCTCGCTTTTGGTTCGCGCTACGTCCGTGACAGTTGGCAAAGTCGCAACCGGATCCAGAATCCGACGATGCCACCGGAAAACATGAATGAAGAGGGCGATGGACCGCGGGGATCATTCTTTCCAAGTTCGGCGCAGGTCTATGGCAATCAGAAGATTCCCAGTAAGTTCTTCATGGAGTCGGACTCATGCAAGCGTTGCCACGAAGACATCTATAACCAATGGTATAGCTCGGCGCACCACTTCTCATCGTTCAATAATCAGTGGTATCGCAAGTCGATCGAGTACATGCAAGACACGATTGGCACCAAACCCTCCAAATGGTGCGGCGGATGTCACGATCCAGCGGTGCTCTATGCGGGCATGATGGATACGCCAATCAAGCAGATCGTCCACCGCCCGGAGGCACAGGCCGGGTTGGGCTGCATGATGTGCCATTCCATCGCCAAGGTGAAGAGCACGATGGGGCAGGCTGATTTCTATTTGGAGTATCCCAAACTGCACGAGCTGGCTGCGACGAAGAATCCGTTCATGAGGGAATTGCATGACTTCGTGATCAAACTGAATCCCGAGCCGCATCGGCGCGTGTTCCTGAAACCCTTCATGCGGAATCAGACGGCCGAATTTTGCTCATCGTGCCACAAGGTTCACCTTGACGCGCCTGTGAACAGTTACCGTTGGTCGCGAGGCTTTAACGAATACGACAATTGGCAGGCTAGCGGGGTTTCCGGACAGGGCGCTCGATCGTTCTACTATCCGCCGAAGCCCGCGCAATGCGCAGACTGTCACATGCCAATGGAGCTGTCGAACGATCAAGGGAATGTCAATGGTTTTGTGCATTCGCATCGTTTTCCAGCGGCGAATACCGCCGTACCAACTGCAAATGAAGACGCCGCGCAGCTGCAACTCACAGAAAACTTTTTGAAAAGCGGGGCCCTGACGGTTGATATTTTCTCGCTTTCCCCGGCGCAGGTCCCGTTGAAGCCGGGAGCGAATACCCAGTCCGATCTGTCGACTACGTTCGCCGTAGGTGAAGAGGCGGAGAGCAAAGTGACCTCTGAGGGTGGCGGGGAGACGGCACCCATCACGGCGCCGTTAAATCGAGTGCAACCGGCACTCCGGCGCGGCGGCACAGTCCTGGTGGACGTTGTTGTTCGGACGAAGAAAGTCGGGCATTTCTTTCCCGGCGGAACGGTTGATGCCTATGACACATGGCTCGAACTAAAAGGAACCGACGACAAAGGGCAAACGATTTTTTGGAGCGGCATGGTTGAGGATGATGGGCACGGACCCGTGGAGAAGGGCGCTCATTTCTATCGCTCTTTGCAGATCGATGCACATGGCAATCCGATCAATAAGCGCAATGCTTGGGCGACCCGCGCCGTCGTGTATGTCCGCCTGATTCCGCCTGGCGCCGCCGATACGGTTCACTACCGAGTGCATATTCCGGAGAACGCGGGGAACAAGATTACTTTGCATGCCCGGCTCTGCTATCGCAAGTTCAGCTGGTACAACACGCACGAGGCATTTGCGGGCGTGCCCGATCCCTCAAAGCCGACTGCAGTCGCACCCGATTTCGACGATCGAGAGACCATCTTCACGGCTCTGCTGAAGGGCGTTTCTGCCAAAGAAGAAAAGATTCCGGACCTGCCCGTGGTTACCGTCGCTGAGGACGAAGTGACATTGCCTGTGGTTGGTCACAGCGCTCCAGTTGAGCCCCCCAAGACCATTGTCCTCAAGCAGGAATGGCAACGCTGGAATGACTACGGTATTGGATTGCTGCTGCAAGGTGATCTAAAGGGTGCAGCCTCAGCTTTCCAGAAGGTGACGGAAGCGGACCCAACCAATCCTGACGGTTGGGTGAATATCGGACGTTGCGCGGTGCAGGAAGGCGACATGGGTCGCGCGCGCACGGTTTTGGAGAAGGCACTGTCGCTATCTCCGAATCTTGCCCGAGCGAATTTCTTCTATGCGAAAGTTCTACGCTCCGATGGCAACTATGATGGTGCGGCTGCTCGTTTGCGCAGTGTGCTGGCGCAATATCCGCGGGACCGCGTAGCGTTGAACGACTTGGGCAGGGTGCTGTTCTTGCAGCGCAAGTACAACGAAGCTGTGAAGGTGTTGCAGTCGGTGCTCGAAGTAGATCCTGAAGACCTACAGGCCCACTACAATTTGATGCTCTGTTATAACGGCCTTGGGAACCAGAAGCTCGCGAAGGAACACGAGGAGCGATATCTGCGATTCAAGGCAGACGAGTCATCGCAAGCGATCACAGGGCCCTACCGGCAGCTTCATCCTGAAGACAACAACGAGCGGCAGTCGATCCACGAACACATCTCCGTACCATTGCCCCTGACGAATAACAATCATGTTGCAACTGCCTCGGCTGGCCGGCGAGGCAGTCGCATGTCCAGCGCCGACGCCGGAGTTTCTCCGTAATGTTCTTGCCGAGAAAACAGCTGAGCTCCAAATCACGGAGTCCTTTTTCCTTTAGCATGAGACTTCTGCGTGCTTCCGTCGTGCCATGGTTGATGGGTGTTTGCCTGGTTGCGTTCGCGCACGCTCAGATTCACTTCAACGACATTACCGCTCAGGCAGGCGTCCATTTCACGCACAACAATGGCGCCTTTGGGAAGAAGTGGCTACCCGAAACGATGGGTCCTGGCTGCGGCTTCATCGATTACGACAATGACGGATATCCTGACATCGTTCTAATCAACGGTGAAGATTTTCCAGGACACTCGCACGGAAGCGCGACCACGCTCAAGCTCTACCATAATAATCATGACGGAACATTTACCGACGTCACGCGGCAGTCCGGACTTGCAGTTCCAATGTACGGATTCGGTGTTGCTGTAGGCGATTTTGACAACGACGGATTCGACGATCTTTTCGTGACCGCTCTCGGCCAAAGCCACTTATTCCACAACAACGGCAATGGTACCTTCACCGATGTGACGAAGCCTGCGGGGATGTGGGGGCCGAACGAGTTTTCAACCAGCGCCGCCTGGGTTGATTACGATCGCGACGGGAAACTCGATCTGGTCGTCGCGAATTACGTGCAATGGACTACGCAAACCGATCTTTATTGCACCTTGGATGGCTCGCATAAGTCCTACTGCACGCCGGAGTCGTATAAGGGGACGGCAGTGCGGCTATGGCACAACCTTGGCGGTGGGAAGTTCGAAGACGCTACACAGAAATCAGGATTGGCGGATGCGACATCCAAGAGCCTGGGGATCACGATCCTGGATTACAACGTGGATGGCTGGCCCGACATCCTGATCGCTAACGATACACAGCCGAACAAACTTTATGTGAATCAGAAGAATGGGAGATTTGAGGAGCGCGGGGTCGCTGCCGGTATCGGCTTCAGCGAGGATGGTGTCGCGCGGGCAGGGATGGGCACGGACGCGGCCGATTACGACCGCAGCGGCTACGCCAGCGTGCTCATCAGTAACTTCGCCAATCAGATGGTGTCGCTCTATCACAATGAAGGTAATGGACTCTTTGTTGATGAAGCGCCACAATCTGAAATTGGGCGCGACACACTAGTCACGCTCGGATTTGCCTGCTTCTTCTTTGATTACGATAATGACGGTTGGCCCGATATTTTCGTCGCGGACGGCCACATCGAGAATGAGATCGAGCGCGTACAAAAGCGCGTCAGTTATGCCGAACCGCCGCATCTGTTTCGCAATCTTGGCGGCGGAAAGTTCACCGAAGTTACCTCGCAGATGGGGAAGTCGCTGCCTATTCCGAAAGTCGCGCGCTCTGCCGCATACGGCGACATTGACAATGATGGTTTTCCCGACGTTCTGCTGACTACCAACGCCGGCCCAGCTTATCTGTACCACAATGAGGGCGGGACGAATCACAGCTTGCGCATCAAGCTTGTCGGCACGAAATCGAATCGCGATGGCATTGGGACCGTCGTCCGCTTGTACTCCGGGAATGACAGGCAGTGGAAAATGCTGCGCTCGGGATCAAGTTATCTGGCGGCAAATGAGTTGGTGCTTACGTTCGGCTTGGGTTCGCATGCGAAAGCGGATCAGATCGAAATTCAATGGCCTAGTGGCCACGTCGACAAATTGTCGAGCGTGACGGCCGGGCAGACGGTAACGGTCCAGGAAGGGAAGGGAATTACAGGCAAGGTTCTCTACTCCACACGGCAAATAAAAACTGCTACCCACGAAGTTGCACAGCGGTAAAACGGACTGTGATTTGTATTCTTTCCGTCGTGAACCTTAGTAGCGTTTGTGTTTAAATCTCTAACGGAATGACTCCGAAAATCTCTGCCGCTATTTTCGCCGCGATTCTGGCGGCCCTCGGGCTATTTACTTCCGCTTCGAAACCAGACGCTGCCGAAGCGTCGCGTCTAAACAACCTTGGCGTTGCCTACATGAACCAGCAGTTGTTCGAGAAGGCACTTAAAGAATTCCAAGACGCCAGTCAGGTCGATCCGAAATTTACGATCGCGCGGTTGAATCAGGGCGTCGCTTATCTGAACTTGCAGAAAATCGATGAAGCGAAGGCCGCGCTTGAAGATGCGTTGAAGGCAGATCCCCAAATCCCAAATGCGTGGTACAGCGTGGGCTTGCTGGCGAAGAATACCGGAGATGCGCAGTCGGCGATCGAGGCGTTTCAAAAAGTTACTGAACTCGACCCCAACGATGCCGACACATGGTATTTCCTCGGAACCTCGTATGCGCAGGCAAAGCAGTTTCCAAAGGCAATTGAAGCCTTCGAGCACGCGTTAAAAATCAATAAGCTGCATGCCTCGGCGGAATTTGGATTGTCCCGGGCCTATCAGCAATCCGGAGACACCGATCACGCCCGTGAACACCTGAAGCAGTTCCAATACATCACGCAGAACAAGTACGGCGTGCCGATGAGCCTCGCCTACGGTGAGCAGGGACAATACTCGCGCGCGGTGGAGTCGCCGCTCATGCCGTTGAAGCCCCCGGCGCAAATTAAGGTCACGTTTGTGGATGTGACGAAGGAAGCGGGGATTGTCGGCCAGCCCGCGTCCGCACAGAACAACGGCATCGTTGATCCCGGTCCCGGTGCATGTTTTCTCGACTACGACAACGATGGCAAAGTCGATCTCTTCGTGTCGAACAATGGTGTCCAAGGCGGAATATCGCTTTACCACAATGCCGGAAACGGTAAGTTTGAGGAGGCAACAAAAGAGGCTGAACTCGACTCGAGTTTGCACGGGGTGGCCTGCACCGCAGGCGACTATGACAACGACGGCATGACTGATCTTGCTGTAAGCGTGGCTTCGAAAGTTTTGCTGCTACACAATGGGAAAGACAGCAAATTCAAAGACATCGCACAGCAAGCCGGAGTATCAAGTGGGTTTGTCACCACCGGGCTGAATTTCATCGACTACGACCATGATGGAGACTTGGATCTCAACTTGGTCGGGGGCACGCGAACGGCGATGCCACTCGGGAAGCGGGGAGGCATAACCGATGTGGAAGTAAACGCTTTTCCTCCTCAGGACCTTCTCTGGCGTAACGATGGCAATGGGAGCTTTTCAAATTCAACTGAGGCCGTAGGACTTTCGGCTGCTGGTTATGACGGAAACTCGATCGGCACCGACTACAACAATGACCGCGCTATCGACTTTGTTATCAGCGGTGGTGAACCCATCATCTATGAGAATCCCCGGGAGGGTCGATTTCATCCCAAATCGTTTTGGGAAGAGTACAAACCACATTCCACACTGGGAATGGCCGGGCTCGATTTCGACCACGACGGCTGGATGGATCTCGCCTTTACTCATACAAGTGCGCCGGCTGTAACCCTCTGGCGCAACAACCACGCCAAGTCTTTCGACCAAGTGAAACTCCCCGAAACCAACTGGGCGCGCGCCTACGGCGTTGCCGCGTTCGATTACGATAACGACGGCTGGGTCGACCTCGCGGCCGTCGGTGAGACCAAAGAAGGCAAGGGAGAAGTTCGCCTGTTCCGCAATCTCGGTCCTGACGGATGGAAGGACGTCACCACCGACGTCGGCCTCGACAAAATTCATCTTGATAGTCCGCGAGCGATCATCACCGGCGACTACGACAATGACGGCACAACCGACCTTTTCATCACACAGAACCACGGGCCTGCCGTGCTGCTGCGCAATGAGGGAGCGAACCAGAATCACTGGCTGAAGCTGTCCCTCAAAGGACTCAACGACAACAAGTCCGCGATCGGCACCAAAGTCGAAGTCTTTGCTGGAGGAAATCGCCAGAAATTCGAAATTTACGGATCGAACGGCTACCTCGGCCAGAATTCGACCGACATCGTGGTCGGGCTGGGAAAGTCGAAAGACGCCGATATTGTCCGCATGCTATGGCCGAGCGGCGTGCTGCAAGACGAAATCGATCCAAGTATGGTTTCCGGCGACAAGCGCCACGAAATCCTCGAGATCGATCGCCGCGGCAGTTCCTGTCCCACGCTATTTGCTTGGAATGGCGAACGGTACGAGTTCGTTGCCGACATGCTGGGAGCGGGAGTAGTCGGCCACTGGATCGGTCCCAACCAGCGCGACATCCCGCGCCCGGTCGAGTACATCAAGATTCCAATGGGAATGGTTCGTGAAAAGGACAATGGCTTAAGCTTCCGCTTCATGGAACCCCTCGAAGAGGCCGTCTACCTTGATCAGGTGCGCCTGATGGCGGTCGATCATCCGGCGGACCTCAGTGTCTATCCCAACGAGTATTTCGCTTCGAATCCGCCGTACCCAGAATTCAAGGTGGTTGTGAGCCGTGATGCGCAGCCTCCGGCTGGAGCTTGGGATGAGCACGGCCACAACTTGCTGCCCGATCTTCTCGCCCATAGGTTCGTGGGAGACTTCGAACTGGAAAAATTCGCTGGGTTCGCCAAGAATCACACGCTGACGCTCGATTTAGGTGCGCCCTACGACGGCGGAGCGCTTTGGCTGCTGGCGCACGGCGAGATCGAATACTTCACCGCGAACAGCATGTACGCTGCCGCGCAGGCGGGGCTGACGCCCATTTCCCCGTATGTTGAGGCGCTCGGGCAAGACGGCAAATGGAAACGGGTGCTTGATGATATGGGATTTCCCGCAGGTGGTCCCCGTACGATGACCGCCGATCTCACGGGCAAAGTCCCAACAGGTGCGCAGAAGATTCGCATCACAACCAACCTGCAGGTCTACTGGGACAGCATTCTTGTCAGCCGCACACCGCAAACAAGAGTTGATCATTCGGAGTTCAAGCTGGCCAACATCCCGCTTTCCCATGCCGATCTTGAGTTCCACGGATATCCGTACAAAATCGAAGGCCTCCCTCCGGGAAACGTGAAATACATCTACGAGAAGGCCAGCGCGACAGGTCCCTACACGCGTCCGTTGGGTACCTATACGCGTTATGGCGATGTCCTTCCGTTGCTCACTTCGCTCGATGACAAACTTGCCGTCTTCGGCTCAGGGGACGAGGTCCGCCTGGATTTCGATCCTTCAAAATTGCCTGTGCTTCCCGATGGCTGGGTGCGCGACTACTTCTTCGCCGCGAACGGCTATGAAAAGGACATGGACTTCTACGCTGCCGAGGGCAACTTCGTCGCGCCGCTGCCGTTCTTGAGTATGGGAGAGTATCCCTACACGGCGAAAAAGTCGTTTCCACTCGACGATGCGCACGTGAAATATCTGTTGGAATACAATACCCGCCACATGTCGGGGAATGAGCAGCGGGGATACTGGTTCGACTATGGGACTGCTCCTCATTAGCCACGTCGCAAGCGTGACTTCTGATGATGACGGTATCAGCACCATGCAACTTTGAAGTTACGGAATCGTTTTAATATTGACAATTCCGAAGCCCCATAATTCAATAGCCGTTCCCATGGAAACCGCGACCGCCTCTTCCGCCGCCCCACGTCTGCGCCGCACGCTGACTCTGTGGGACCTGATTCTCTACGGCATTATTGTCATTCAACCTGTGGCTCCGATGTCCGTGTTTGGCGTGCTTAGTGACGCCGGCCACGGACACGTCGTTACCACGCTGCTCATCGCCATGGTAGCCATGCTGTTTACGGCTTTCAGTTACGGCCGCATGGCGCGAGCATATCCCAGCGCGGGCTCAGCGTTCACCTACGTTGGGCAGGAGATCAATCCCGCGCTTGGCTATGTCACGGGCTGGAGCATGGTGATGGATTACATCCTCAACCCGATGATCTGCATCATCTGGTGCAGCCAACAAGCATTCGTGTTTGCGCCGGGGATTCCCTATTGGGGATGGGCGCTTATCTTTGGGGGGATTTTTACCTTCCTGAATCTTCAGGGCATTAAGACGTCGGCTCGCGTGAATACCTTGTTGGCGGCTGGAATGGGTGCGGTCGTCGCCGTGTTCTTTATGGTTGCGGCTCGGTATATTGCGGGGCATTCTCACGACGGCGCGTCCTTTTTTACTCGTCCCTTTTTCGATCCTCAGTTGTGGAATACCAAAGCCGTACTGGGTGCCACTTCCATCGCGGTGCTGAGCTACATCGGTTTCGATGGCATCTCTACGCTCTCGGAAGAAGCTGAGAACCCGCGGCGCAACATTTTGCTGGCCACGGTGATGACCTGTTTTGTCATCGGCATACTCTCGGCCCTTGAGGTCTACGCAGCCCAGTTGGTATGGCCTGCTACACAGCCATTTCCTAATAGCGATACTGCGTTTACATTCGTTGCTGGACGCGCATGGAAGCCGATGTTCGCGATCCTCGGGTTTACCTTGTTGGTGGCGAATTTCGGATCAGGAATGGGAGCCCAAATTGGAGCAGCCCGTTTGCTCTATGGAATGGGGCGCAGCAAAGCTCTGCCGCAGGCTTTCTTCGGGCAGGTCGATGCCAAGCGTCATGTGCCTCGCAACAACGTCCTGTTCGTCGGAGCTATCGCCTTATTCGGTGCATTGCTCGTGACCTTTGGCTGGTTCAGTTATGGCCTGGGTGCCGAGATGCTCAATTTCGGGGCGCTCATTGCCTTCATGGGAGTGAACCTGGCGGCGTTTGTGCGGTATTACGTGCGCGAGGGAAAGCACAATGGCATTCCTCCGCTAGTGCTGACCGGATTGGTCATCGCGCTGGTGCTCTTGCCCGGCTCGAACTGGACGTTGTTAGTTGCGGCGGGAATAGCGCTGGCAATCTTGGCGATATGGACGCCTCCACTCGCGGGCTTTACGATTTGTTTTTTTCTTTGGAAGAATCTCAGCTGGAAAGCTTGGATCGTGGGTGGCATCTGGATGGCCGTCGGCATCGCCTTCGGGGCATGGAAGACGAATGGCTTCCGCGGCGATTTGGTGAATTTTGATCTACCGCCTGAAGAAGAGTGAAGTCGGTAGAAACCCCGGCGGGAATACGTTGTCCGTTTTCCAGCAAGCGTAGATCAAACAGAGAAATCCCCACCTCTCAGATTCGTCAAGTGGTGGGGATTTAACTTTTTTGTGACCAAATGGCCGAATAGTTCAACGGTCCGTGCAGAGTCACTCCACGTTCCAACCACTGATCTCAACCATTGGCTTCGCGGCGCCTAACTCAATTGTGCGATAGCTCGCCGTGACGTCGCGTTTTTCGCCCGGGAGCAGGGAAATGTAGTTGTCTTCCCAGACGACCGGAAGAATTTCTTCTCCCTTCGGGCCTTTGTCGACTTTAAGCCGTACGAAGAACGCCAGGTTTTTGCTCGGGTTCTCGAGGGTTACGTGGGTGATAGAGTTTTCGCCTTTGCGCTCGGTGCGGTCAGTGACTATGAGCTTCACCTTGGGAAGTTGCGCGATCGCTGTAAAGTCCGCATAGGAAGCGGTCGGAGTCATCCACCACGTGCTCTTCGCCCAATCGACGGTTTCCGGTTTGGTCGAGAGCCAGTAGAAATTCGATCCGACTTCCTTGCCTGTCGAGTCTTCAAGCCGAAGGGCGAGGAAATACGTGTTGCTCAGACCAGAGACCTCGGGCAAGGTGAAGACCTTCGAGGTGCTATCCGGCCCAGCGTCGAGGGTGTTCTCTTGTGAGAACTTCTCAGTCGCGTCGAGGTTATACATCTTCGTGATGAGCTTCAGCGCTTTAGCCGCAGTGTACTGGCTGCTGACGACCCAGATCGAGTGGTCGTCGTATCCGTAGAGTGGATGCAGCGCTTCCATCGCGTGTTTGGCACCGAAAT